>NZ_JRJY01000008.1:40408-82023 GCF_000801015.1 Aeromonas sp. ZOR0001
GCCACCATGGCTGGCTTCTCGATGATCGCGGTGGAATGCGACGAGACCCGCATCGATTTTCGTCTGCGCACCCGCTATGTGGACAAGAAGGCTCACAGCCTGGATGAGGCGCTGGCCATGGTCGAAGAGGCCAAGCAGAGCGGCACAGCCGTCTCCGTCGGCCTGCTCGGCAACGCCGCCGACGTCTTCGCCGAGCTGGTGGCCCGGGGCATCACACCGGATGTGGTGACCGACCAGACCTCCGCCCACGACCCGGTGCACGGCTACCTGCCGCAGGGCTGGAGCGTGGCCAAGTGGCGCGAGCTGCAGCAGAGTGCCCCGCAGGAGGTTAATCTGGCCGCCCGTCGCTCCATGGCCCGTCAGGTGGAGGCGATGCTTACCCTGCAAGAGCGCGGCGCGGCGACTCTCGATTACGGCAACAACATCCGTCAGATGGCGCTGGAGGAGGGGGTGGCGAACGCCTTCGACTTCCCCGGCTTCGTCCCCGCCTATATTCGCCCGCTGTTCTGCGAGGGGATTGGGCCGTTCCGCTGGGTGGCCCTATCCGGCGATTCGGAAGATATCTACAAGACAGATCAGAAGGTGAAAGAGCTGATCCCCGATGATCCTCACCTGCACAACTGGCTCGACATGGCCCGCGAGCGCATCGCGTTTCAGGGGCTGCCGGCGCGGATCTGCTGGGTCGGGGTCAAGGATCGGGTGCGGCTCGGTCTGGCCTTCAACGAGATGGTGAAAAACGGCGAGCTGAAAGCCCCCATCGTCATTGGCCGCGACCATCTGGATTCCGGCTCGGTGGCGAGCCCGAACCGCGAGACCGAGTCGATGATGGATGGCTCCGATGCCGTCTCCGACTGGCCGCTGCTCAACGCCCTGCTCAACACCGCTGGTGGCGCGACCTGGGTGTCGCTGCACCACGGCGGCGGGGTCGGCATGGGCTTCTCCCAGCACTCCGGCGTGGTGATCGTCTGTGACGGCTCCGATGACGCTGCCCGCCGCGTCGGTCGGGTGCTGCGCAACGATCCGGCCACCGGGGTGATGCGCCACGCGGATGCCGGCTACGAGATTGCCATCAACTGTGCCCATGAGGCGAAACTGGATCTGCCGATGATTGACGGCGCCAACGGTGTCAAAGGAAAGGTGTAACACCATGTTTGAATTGATTATTACCCCGGGCGAGCTGGATCTTGCCACCCTGCGCCGCGTCAGCCGCGAGCCGGTACATGTTTCACTGGATCCGGCCGCGCTGCCGGGGATCCACGCCTCAGCTGCCGTGGTTACCAAGGTGATCGAACAGAACCGGGTGGTGTATGGCATCAACACCGGTTTTGGCCTGTTGGCCAACACCCGCATTCCGGTGGAGCAGCTGGACGAGTTGCAGCGCTCCATCGTGCTTTCCCACGCGGCAGGGATTGGCGAGTACATGGATGACGCTACTGTACGGTTGATGATGGTGCTCAAACTCAACTCGCTGGCGCGGGGCTTCTCCGGCATCCGGCTGACGGTGCTTGAGGCCCTGATGACCCTCATCAATGCTGAAGTCTATCCGGTGGTGCCGAAGAAGGGCTCCGTCGGTGCCTCCGGCGATCTGGCGCCACTGGCCCATATGAGCTGCCTGCTGATCGGGGAGGGCAAGGCTCGCCACAAGGGCGAGCTGATCGACGCTGCTATTGCGCTGAAAATTGCCGGGCTCGAGCCTATCGCGCTGGCACCCAAAGAAGGATTGGCGCTGCTTAACGGCACTCAGGCGAGCACCGCCTTCGCGCTGGAAGGGCTGTTCCATGCCGAGGATCTGTTCGCTGGTGCCATCACCATAGGTGCCATGAGTGTGGAAGCCGCCCTTGGCAGCCGTCGGCCGTTCGATGCTCGCATCCACGAAGTGCGCGGTCAGCGTGGCCAGATCGATGCGGCCGCCTGCTATCGCCACCTGCTGGTGGATGGCAGCGAGATCGGCATGTCCCATCACAACTGCGAGAAGGTGCAGGATCCCTACTCCTTGCGCTGCCAGCCGCAGGTGATGGGTGCCTGCCTGACCCAGATCCGCCACGCCGCCGAGGTGCTGGTGTGCGAGGCCAACGCGGTCTCCGACAACCCGCTGGTGTTTGCCGATGACGAGGAGATCCTCTCCGGCGGCAACTTCCACGCAGAACCTGTTGCCTTCGCCGCCGATAATCTGGCGCTGGCCATCGCCGAGATAGGTTCCCTCTCCGAGCGGCGCATGGCGCTGCTGATCGACTCTCGGATGTCCGGTCTGCCGGCGTTTCTGGTCAACAACGGCGGGGTCAACTCCGGCTTTATGATCGCTCAGGTCACCTCGGCGGCGCTGGCCTCCGAGAACAAGACCCTGGCCCATCCCGCCTCGGTGGATAGTCTGCCCACTTCCGCCAATCAGGAGGATCACGTCTCCATGGCGACCTTCGCTGGCCGCCGGCTTGCCGATATGGCCGAGAACACCCGCGGCATTCTGGCAGTTGAACTGCTGGCGGCGGCACAGGGGCTCGATTTTCGCGCGCCGCTGCGCAGTACCGCGCTGATCGAGCTGGCCAAGGGGCGACTGCGGGCAGAGGTGAGCTTCTACGACAAGGACAGGTACTTCGCGCCGGACATCGAAGCGGCCGCCGCCCTGCTGGGCCGTGCCAGCTACAACGATCTGATCCCGGCCGGGGTGCTGCCCAGCCTGTAAGCCTTGATCACCCTTCTCCTCTGGCGGGAGAAGGGTGGGGGATGAGGGGAAAGCCGCTTCACTGGCGCCGGTGAGATCCGGGTGCAGATGACAAAAGACCGCCCATCGGGCGGTCTTTGCGTTTCTGACGTTGGTTGAACGCGGTTATTCGTGTTCGAACATCAGGAACAGATAGACCACAAACAACACCAGATGGGTCGCACCATGGAGCACATTGGTGCGGCCGCTGCTGAAGGTCACTTTACAGACCATCAAGGTCGTGACCAGCAGCACCATATCGGCGGGGGAGAGGCCGAGGCGTACCTCCTGACCCAGCATGGAGCCGATAAAGAGCACGGCAGGCACGGTGAGGGCGATGGTGGCCAGCACGGAGCCGAAGTAGAGGTTCATTGCCCGCTGCAGCTGGTTGTTGAAGGCGGCCTTGATGGCACCGACTGCTTCGGGGGCCAGCACGATGCAGGCCACGATAAAGCCGCCCAGTGCGGCGGGCGCTTCCATCACATGCACCCCGTAGTTGATGGGGATGGCCAGAGTCTTGGCCAGCAGGATCACTACCAGCAGGTAGGCGAGCAGCAGGATGGTGTGATAGACGTTGCTCTGCAACGGGCCGTGGTGCTCCTCATAATCCTCGTGATCGCTGTCGACGAAGAAGTGGCTGTGGCTGCGGGTCTGGATCAGCAGGAAGACCCCGTAGAGCAGGATCGAGATGATGATCAGCATCCACGACATGGCGCGCGACATACTGCCGATTGCACCGCCCTCGGTGAAGTTGGGCAGCACCAGACAGAGCAGGGCCAGCGGGATGATGGCCACCAGATAGGATTTGACCCCGTCCAGATTGAAGCTCTGGGTGTGGTAGCGCCAGCCGCCAAACAGCAGGGTGAAGCCCACCAGACCGGTACTCACCAGCATCACTACCGCAAACATGGTATCGCGGGCCATGGTGGGGTTGGGCTCGCCGGTCAGCATCACCGAGGAGATCATCACCACCTCCAGCGAGATGACCGAGAGGGTGAGGATCAGGGTGCCGAAGGGCTCGCCCAGCTTGATGGCGAGGGCATCGGAGTGGCGCACCACCGAGAAGATGGCCCAGGTGACGATGGCCAGTAGTGCCGCTGAAACCGGAAGATAGATCCCGAGCGGAGTTGTCTCTGTCAGCAGGTCACTGCCCAGGGTCTTGAAAAAGAGCAGGGTCAGCAGGCCAACGGGCAGGGCAATCTCTTGCCGGATAACTGTCTTCATAGGCAATGGTTCTCTATTGGGGGTCTGGACGACCGGATGACGTAAACAGGCTGCACGGTTATCGGTTGCGCAATAACCGGCTCCTTATGATAAAGGTTGTTATCCCCGTCAGGGCAGATCATTTTGTTGCTGAATGTAAATAAGGGGTGGCAGGAGGTGGTTCGACTTCACCACTGAGCCGGGCCCGGGCCTGCAGGAGGATTTACTCGCCTGATGGCCGGGCTGGGTTACGGTGCTACCGCCAGCATCAACCTGATGATGTCGAGCCGCTGGCCAAACCTTTTCGCGGCCAGATCCTGCCATATCTGCGTTAGCTGGCCTTCTGGTGTTGTAACTGCCACTCCCGTTGCCAATGGGTCAGTATCTTCAGCGGCATGGGTTTGCCGAAGAAGTATCCCTGGATCAGATAGACGCCGTGCTGGCTCAGATAGTCGACCTGCAACTGGCTCTCGACCCCTTCGGCGATCATCTCCATGCCCGATTCCCGACCGAAGACGATGATGGCATCCAGTACGCTGCGTTTGAGGTCGTTGGTGCCTATGGTATCGACGAACATCTTGTCGATCTTGATCTGGCGGATCCCCAGGCTCTGCAGGTAGGCAAAGCCGCCGTAGCCGGTACCAAAATCATCCAGCTTGAAGTGATACCCCATCTGTTGCAGCAGGGTGATCTCCTCGGTGGCCGCCTTGATGTCGAGGATCGGCTTGCGCTCCGTCAGCTCGAAGGTGAGCCGGGTGGGTGAGGGGTTTTGGCTGTGAGCGAGCAGGGTGCGCAGCAGGGGCTGCTCGATATGGGCCGCCACCAGATTGACGCTGACCCACTGCTCCGGTGCCAGCTGCGGCAGGTCAGTGATCACCTGCTCCAGCAACTGTTCGGTCATCGGCAGGATCAGTCCCTGTTCCTCTGCATATTCGATAAAGGTGCCCGGGGGGATCAGCTCGCTTCCCCGCTGCCAGCGCAGCAGCGCCTCGAATCCCACCACTTGGTGGGTACGGGCATCCACTATCGGTTGGTAGAGGGGAATAAATTCCCTGCGTATCAATCCTGTTTGCAGCAGTCCCTTGAGGGAGCGCCGATAGCTGCGCAGCAGCCAGTATGTGACGCTTAACAGGGCACCGAGCGCGATACCGAACCAGAGACCGTAGTGATTGAGTTGGTCATGGGCATATTGCTCCAGCGCTTTACCCGCCCAGACCGTCTGTTTGGTGAGTTCATTGGGATCGAAGAAACTCAGGCTGATATTGCTCTCTTCCTGTTTGATCTCCTTGTCGCCACGGGGAAAGTGGACTGTGCTTGCATCGTTATCCTGTCGGCTGAACTCCAGATAGAAGCAGTGGCTGCAGGGGTGTTGCAGCAGGTCGTGGCTCCAGCTGTTATCCAGCACCCAGTAGGCGAGGTTGCCGCCGGATCGGTAAAAGGCCACCAGCTCCTGTTCGGTATTGTATTTGGCCACTGTAGCGGTGATCCCCAGTTTGCCGAACTTCTGCCCGCTATTCTGGAGCTCTTTGATCAGCGGGATCTCCACCCCCAGGCTGGAGCAGCTGTTGCCGGAGGCGAGCTCCAGCCCTTGCAGGCGGATATGAGCGCTGTAGAAGCGCGGATCGCGCAGCAGCTCCATGTCTTTGGCGCCGCAGTTGAACTCAAATTGTGCCAGTTGTTTGTTGATGGCGGCATCCAGCTCCCGGTGGCGTACGGCCATGGCTCCCTTGAGCTCGGCAACCTTCTCTTCCAGCAGATGAAAGGCCATCGGCTTGGCAAACCACAGGCCGAGAAACTGGCTGCCCACGACAGGCAGGACGAACAGCAACAGAGCGATCCAGACGGGTGATTTACGCAAAGGAAGTACCTGCCAGTTTCATGAGACACAAATGGACTTAGCCATCATAGAGCATTAGTGCAATCAATTTGAGTCCGACTTGTCACACTTGTTGATTGATTTTTTAACTGCATGATTTTAAATGTGTTTATTATTAACTTTGGCTAGATTCAATCGCTGACCTGTCATAAATGACAATTGCTCAGCTTATCCGAACTGCATTAGAGTAGCCCTGCGGTTTGACTCACCGTGTGTTCAATACTCCTGTATCTGTTTTTTGTCAGTAGCACAGAGTGTTAGTTTTGATATGAGTGTTCCTTTTGGTCCCCTTTGAGGGACCATTTTTCTGTCTGTCATCCCGCCCCTTTCCCGCGTCTGCAGCCCGTCATCCTTGGTATTCTCCCTCTGCTTTGGGTTATGCTTGCCCGCTTAAATTGCAGAAGCGGGATCTTCATCCATAGCTGTGGCCCGATCGCCGCTGCTACCATGAGGCGACATGGATGATGCTGGGCATACGGAAAGGCGCATGAAACTCACTACACAGCTTGTCTCATTTATCACCCTTTGCGTGATTGCAGCCATGGCGACCGTGCTGATTGGCGGGGTGTTCAGCTTTCGCGAGCTGGGCATGGAGTTGCAGCAAAAGAAGGTCGATGCGTTGGTCGAAGTGATCGACAAGCAGCTCGATGTTGCTCACGACATGGAGGATATGAGCCACTGGCTGCCCACCCTGCTGCGGGCTGCCCATGTGGTAGAGCTGGAGGTGCGCCAGAATAACCAGCGGGTCTACTGGTTCCGCGATGTGCGCAATCCGGTCGACGAGCAGCTGCTGGTGCCATACAGCCACCCGCTGCCTCATCAGGCCGGCATGCAGGCCAACTTCAAACTGGAGCGCCCCTTCAAGGAAGCGGAATACTCCATCAAGGCGATGTCCGGCATATCGCTGGGCATCTTTATCGTGGTGTTCGGTCTCTGGTACTCCATCCGCTGGCTGCGCCAGCAGCTGCGCGGAGCCGAGCTGCTGGGCATTCGTGCCCAGCTGATCCTCGATGACAAACTCTCCAAACTGAGTCATGACCCCGCCGAAGAGTGGCCGGTGGCCGCCAGTCAGGCCCTCGATCATCTGCTCGCCGAGCTGGCGGATGCCCGCAAGGAGCGCAGCCGCTTCGACAACTTCATTCGAAGCAACGCCTTCGTCGACAAGATGACCGGCATCGGCAACCGGCTGTTTTTCGACAACCGGCTGGAGAGCGCCATCATGGAGGCGAGCGTGATGAGCGGCGGCGTGCTGCTGATCGATCTCGCCTGTCTGGAGGAGCTGGAGGCCGATCAGTTCGAGTTGCTGGGGCACGATTTGATGATGGAGGCGAGCGCCACCATAGGTGCCTTCGTGCGCAAGCATAACGGCGCCCTGCAGGCCCGCTACGCCGGTCAGGTTTTTGCGGTGTTGCTGCCCAATATGTCCGAGAGCGAGATGGTGGATAGCGCCAGCCAGCTGCTCAAGAGCCTGCAACGGCTGCATTGGCCGCAGGAGGTCAACCCCGAGACGGCGGTCTATCTCGGCGCCGTCTGTTATCAGGCGCAAGACAGCCTGCTCAAGGTGCAGGAGGAGGCTGAGCTTGCCCTCAAGAGCGCTCGTCTGCAGGGGCACAACGGCTGGTTCCTCTACGAGAAGCAGCTGGATGAAGAGCAGAGCAGCAAGGGCACGGTACGCTGGCGCACCCTGATCAGCCGCCGTCTCGAAGAGCACGGCATCGAATTTTACACCCAGCCGATCCAGCAGGATCGGGGGCAGGTGGTGCTGCAGCAGGAGTTGCTCACCTATCTGCACGACGAGCAGGGGCGTGCCCTGCAGGCGGGTATTTTCATGCCGATGGCGGAGAAGGTGGGCTTGTTGCTGCAACTGGATCGGTTGGTGGCGGAGCGCACTCTCGCCCTGCTGCGCCAGCGCTCCGAGCAGAGCTGCCCCATCAGCCTGACCCTCAGTGCCCAGAGCCTGCTAAACCGCGAGTTCCAGCGCTGGCTCTTCTTCGCCCTGTTCCAGCTGCCGCGTAGCACCAACGAGCGGTTGATCCTGCAACTCTCGGAATCCCAGGTGACCCGCCACTTCGAGGCGCTCAAGCGGCCGCTGCGCTCCCTGCGGATGCTGGGCTGCCAGCTGGCCATCGATCATGCCGGTCAGGATGTGGTGAGCACCCAGTACATCAAGGAGTTCGAGATCAACTTCCTCAAGCTGCACCCCAGTCTGGTGCGGGAGATCCATGCCCGTCAGGTCAACCAGATGGCGGTACGCAGTCTGGTAGGCGGCTGCGCCAATACCCGTACCCGGGTGCTGGCAGTGGGGGTGGAGAGTGGCGACGAGTGGAAGATGCTGCGCCACCTCGGGGTGCATGCCGGGCAGGGCCCCTGGTTTGCCGAGCCCCAGCGGCTGGTGCTGGAACCGGCTGGTGATTGAGATAAACAACAGAGGGTCGCCTTGGGGCGACCCTCTGTTGTTTGCGATGCTGTTTGCGGTTGCCGTCAGGCGGGGCTCACAGTCGCCCCTGCTCCCGCAGACCGGCGAGCCCTTGCATGCCGCCAGTGTGGATAAAGACGATTTTGCTGCCGGGGGCGATACGGCCCGCCGCCAGCTCGCGAAACAGACCCCACATTGCCTTGCCGCTGTAGATAGGCTCAAGGGGCAGGTCGGTTGTGGCGCTGAAATCCTGCACCCACTGCCAGAGGGCCGGGCTGAACTTGGCATAGCCACCATCGTGGTGATCGAGCGCGATGCGCCAGCCGGGGATATTGGCAGCCGCGGGATGGAGGCGACACACCTCGTCAGCGATAAAGCCGCCTCCTTTCAGTACCGCAATGGCGAGGATCTGCTCCCGATCCCGTTTGCCGGCGATCAGGCCCGCCAGAGTGCCGCCGCTGGCGCAGGGCAGTACCCAGAGATCCGGCGAGAAGGGCACTTCGTCGACCAGTTCCGCCACGCCGGGGATGGCCAGCGGGCTGCTACCCCCTTCCGGCACGATCAGGGTATCGGGTGCATCGAATTGGGCCAGCCAGTCGGGATCCTGCCGTCGCCGGTAACTCTGGCGGTCGACAAAAACGAGATCCATGCCCCAGCGCCGGGCATCCCGCAGGGTAGAGTTACTGACGGCGTCATATTCGCCCCGTATGATACCGGTAGTACGAAGACCAGATTGGCACCCCGCTGCCGCCAGCGCGTGGATATGATTGGAGTAGGCGCCACCAAACGAGAGCAGGTGCCGTTTGCCGTGCTCTTTGGCATGCAGCAGATGGTATTTGAGCTTGCGCCACTTGTTGCCGGAGATGGCCGGATGGATCAGATCATCCCGCTTGCACCACAGCTCGACGCCATAGCAGGTCAGCAACGGATGGTGGAGGCGTTGCAGGGGGGAAGGGAGGATGGCTTGACCCTCTGGCTCGGCGGAAAGGATGGCTTGCAATGGTGAGTCCGTCTTTTAATCTGGAGGCTAATCTGCTGTTTATGTTAATATTTCATACATTTAATCACTATTGATGGGCGGGCTTACATGAAACAACTGTTCAGACGGTCGACGCCAAGCCGCCAGGTCGGGCTCTTGCTGGCCAATGACAGGATCATGCTGGCTGCGGTGGGCAATCCCCCCGTCTTCGCGACGCGCACCATCAACGGCCCACAGGAGTGGGCAGTGGCCATGAACGAGCTGTTCAGCCGTCATGGGCTGGCCAAGTCTACGGTGCGGGTGGCCCTCGCCGCCAGCCTTTATCAACAGATCCAGATCGACAAGCCTGCCGTGCCTGACGCCGAGATGGCGGGGGCGCTTCCCTGGGCCATCAAGGACTATGTCAGCGAACCCGTGCTGCAACTGGCGATGGATTATGTGGACTTGCCCACCCCGCCTGCCGGTCGTCCGCGCATCAATGTGATCTGCCTGCCCAAGAGCCGGGTGCAACAGCTGGCCGATGCCATCAACGGCATCGCTACCCTGCAATCCATCATCAGCGACGAATTGGCGCTCACCTCTCTCTACGATGCTGACGAGACGGTGCGCATGCTGCTGTGGCAGCCCAAGGGGCAGGATCTGCAACTGCTGGTCTTCCATCAGGGCGGGCTCTGCTTCTCCCGCCAGTTGCGCGGTTTTACCAGCCTGACTGGCGAACATGAGCCGGACAGCATGCTGCTCGATTCACTGGCGCTGGAGATCCAGCGCTCCCTCGACTATCTGGCGGGCCAGCTGAAATTGCCCGAGCTGGGGCAGATGCAGTTTGCCGTCGCCTCGCCCTTTATCGGTACCCTGGTGCGCCACATGGAGCAGACCTTCGGCTTTGCCGTCTCCGCCATGGCCAACAAGGCGATCCTGGCCGGCGTCGAATACCTCTCGGCCTACGCAGCCGCCATCGGGGAGGATGCGTGATGAAACGTCAGATAAACCTCTATGGCGCCGAGTTTCGCCCCAAGCGGCAGTGGGCCAGCCTCAATCAGATGGCGCTGGTATGGGGCTTTGCGCTGCTGCTGATCCTGTTGACGGGTGTCGGTTACAGCTGGCAACAGCAGCAGGTCAGCCGGGCGCTGGCGCAGCGCTCTGCCGAGCTGGAACTCAAGCGCAGCGAGGCGCAGCGGCTCGATGCCGAGCTGGCGCGCCATCAGGCGGATCCCCGACTGCAACAGCAACTGGTCAACAAGCAGGATGAGCTGACGGCCAAGCAGGGGCTGATGCGCCAATTGGGCAGCCTGACCCTGCAAAAATCCCAGGGCTATGCCAGCGTGATGGCGGATCTCTCCCGCATTCGCAACAGCAACCTCTCGTTGCAGCGCATCGAGATCAACGAAGGGCGGATCAACCTCTCCGGCTTTGCCGGACGCAGTCAGGATGTACCGGCCTGGGTCAACCGCTTCAAGCAGACCCCGAGTCTGGTAGGCAAGGAGTTTGGTGAACTGACCCTCGGCCGTGACAAGGAGGGTCGTCTGACCTTCCAGTTGAGCGGCATTGCGCGGGAGAAACCCTGATGAACCTGAAAGCACAATGGCAGGCATGGGGCCTGCGTATCGCCGTGTTGAGCCAGCGGGAGCGGGTGTTGATCCTGCTGACTGGTCTGGTGCTGCTGGGCGCGGCCGGACTCTACGGCTGGCTCGATGGCGCCGATACCCGCCTGCAGCAGGATCGCATGGCCCTGAGCGCCGCCGAGCGCGACCTCGAGATCATGGAGCTGGAAAACCTCGGCAAACAGGCACGGCTCAAGCGGGATCCCAATCAGGGAGTTCGCGACCAGCTGGCGCAAGTCGAGGCGGATCTGGCCCGGATCGACGATGAGCTGAAGGCCCAGACCGTCGATCTGATCCCGGCGCACGAGATGCCGCTGGTGCTGGAGGCGCTGCTCTCCCGCTCCACCAACCTTCACATGCTGGCCCTCAGTTCGCTGGAGCCGACCCCGCTGATGGCGGGAGAGCAGAAGGTCAATCTCTACAAGCATGGTATCCGGCTTCAGCTTGAAGGCGGCTATTTCGATGTGTATCAATATCTTAAAGCGCTGGAAGCCTTGCCGCGTCACTTCTACTGGAAGCAGTTCGACTATCAGGTCAAAGCCTATCCCGGCGCGGTGGTGGAGATGGAGATCTACACCCTGAGTACCAGCAAGGAGTTTATCCGTGGCTAGAGTATTTGCGTTGTGCTGTTGCCTGTTCAGCTTGCTGGTACAGGCGGAGCAGGTCGAGGTATTGCAGGATCCCACCGCGCCACTGGCTGATGTGGCGGTTGGCGCCCGTGCAACTGGCGAGAGCAATGCCGGTTTGCCGAAGCTGCAGAGTGTCGTGCTGGGCAATGGCCCGGCACTGGCGGTACTCAATGGCAAGAGTTATCGGGTCGGACAACAGGTGGACGGCTATACGCTGGTGGCCATCAATGCCGATGCCGTGGTGCTGGAAAAGGCGGGAAAACGCCATGCGGTAACACTGTTTGCCAGCAAGATCCGGGTTTGAGTCGTGCTTGCCTCTCGAGAGGTGAATCGGCTTTATCGAGTTTAATTGCAAGTCAGGGTGCCCTAATTACATGAAAAAACACCGTCTCTGTCTGATCTCCGTGGCCATGATGGCTGCAGGCTGTACCACGTATCAGCACCCCGAGCCGACCCAGGCCAAGGATGCCCTCAAACAGGCCATGAACGAACAGCAGAAACAGGCTGCCCCTTTGACCGCTTTGCCCAAATCGGTGCAAAGTGAATTGCTGCAGCTGAACCGGCCGCAGATGCCGGTCGGCATGCCGGAGAAGCGGCTGCGTATCGCGGCTCACGATGTGGAGGCGGTGGAGTTTTTCGGTTCCCTGTTCAAGGGCTCCCGCTACAGCGTGGCGGTTCACCCCGGGGTGGCCGGGCTGGTCTCCGTCGAGCTCAAGGATGTGACTCTGCCAGAGGTGCTGGCGGTGGTGGGCGACATGTACGGCTTCGACGTGCAGCGCAAGGGCAATGTCTTCCATATCTATCCGGCGGGTCTGCGCACCGAAACCATCCCGGTCAACTATCTGATGATGTCCCGCCGTGGCCTCTCCCGCACCTCGGTCAGCACCGGCGGGGTGACGGCCAATGACAGCAATAACAGCAGCGACAGCAGTTTTGACAGTGCGTCGAACAACAACAGCGGCAGCAACAGCTCAACCAGCAACAACTCGAGCGGTGACAACAACAACGGCACCCGTATCGAAACCGACACCAACAGCGACTACTGGACTGATCTGCGCGACTCTCTGCAGACCCTGATTGGCACGGGTGACGGTCGCGCGGTGATCACCAGCCCGCAGGCAGGTCTGGTCACCATTCGCGCCTACCCGAAAGAGCTCAAGGCGGTGCGTGAATTCCTGACCCAGTCCGAGAGTCACCTCAAGCGGCAGGTGGTGCTGGAGGCGCGGATCATCGAAGTTGCTCTCAATGAAGGGTATGAGCAGGGGGTGGACTGGAGCGGTCTCTCTGCCAGCTGGGATGGCAACAAGGGGATTACCGGTGGCAAGTCGTTGGCCAATACCCAGTTGCCTTCCACCCCCAACCAGATCTTTACTGCGCTCGGGGGGGGGGCTGGCTTTACCATCTCTGATGGCAACTTCAATGTAGCGGTTAACCTGCTCAAGACCCAGGGTGATGTGAATACCCTCTCCAGTCCCCGTGTCACCGCGACCAACAACCAGAAGGCGGTGATCAAGGTGGGGACGGACGAGTATTACGTCACCAATGCGTCCACCACCATTACCACTACCTCGACGGGCACAGACAAGACACCTAACGTGGAGCTGACCCCCTTCTTCTCCGGTATAGCGCTGGACGTAACGCCGCAGATCGATGAAGAGGGGAAGGTGCTGCTGCATATCCATCCCTCGGTTATCGATACCGAAGAGCAAAACAAGGTGATCGACATGGGTACCTCGGGTGGCAAGTTGCAACTGCCGCTTGCCAAGAGCTCGATCCGCGAATCCGATACCGTGGTGCAGGCCAATAACGGTGACATCATCGTTATCGGCGGCCTGATGAAGACCGACAAGCAGGAGATCGTCAGCAAGGTGCCGTTGCTGGGGGATATCCCCTGGGTGGGTGAAGCCTTTACCAATCGTCGCGAGAGCACCAAGAAGGTGGAGCTGGTGATCATGCTCAAACCGACCGTGGTGGAGAAAGATACCTGGCAAAACGAGCTGCAACGCTCCTCCGAGCTGCTCGACAAGTGGTATCCGGCCAAGGGCTGACCCATGACACCAGATGCGGTCACCCTTATCCCGAACGGCCTGTGCTGCCTTGCCAGCACAGGCTGCTTGCTTGCCGTGGCAGGTGAGGTCTCATGTACCTGACCCACTTCGGCCTGCAGGAGGCGCCGTTCAGCCTCACTCCCAATACCGGCTTCTACTACGGCCTACCGCCTCACGAAGAGGCGCTGCAGGTGCTTAACTGGGCGCTGGCGCAGGGGGAGGGCTTTATCAAGGTGACCGGCGAGGTGGGTACAGGCAAGACCCTGCTCTGCCGCAAGTTGCTCAGCGAGCTGGGCTCGGAAGCGCGTCCGGTGCGGCTTGCCTGGTTGCCCAATCCCCACCTCACTCCGGCCGAGCTGCGCATCGCGCTGGCGCTGGAGCTGGGGTTGGCGGTACGGGATCAGAGCGAGCTGGATCTGACCGATCGTATCCATCGTCACCTGATCAGCCTGCACCAGCAGGGCAGTCGGGTGGTGGTGCTGATCGACGAGGCGCAAGCGCTGCCGGACGAGACGCTGGAGGCGATCCGCCTGTTCGGCAATCTCGAGACCGAATCGAGCAAGCTGCTGCAGATCGTGCTGTTCGGTCAGCCGGAGCTGGATGCCAGACTGGCCAAGCCGCATCTGCGCCAACTGCGCCAGCGGATTGGCTTCTCCTACAGCCTGCGGCCGCTGCGTTTTGACGAGACTCGCGCCTATCTGGAGCACAGATTGCAGGTCTCCGGGTATCGCGGGGCTCCGCTGTTTGCAGGTCGAGCCATGCGCCTGTTGTGGCGCGCATCGCGAGGGATCCCGAGACTGATCAATATCCTGGCGCAGAAGTGCCTGATGCTGGCCTATGGTCAGGGTGTGCGCCAGATCGATAGCCGTCTGGTACGGCTCGCCATTCGCGATACCGACGATGCCAGCCACTTTGCACCACGGCGCTGGTGGCCCCTGTTACTGTTGCTGGGGTGCGCCCTGGCTTATGGAGTCTGGCCATGAGCGTTATCAACCAGATGCTGAAAGATCTGGACAGGCGCCAGCAAGGCGCCGAGGGAACTGCCGTCTATATTGCCCCTGCGCCCCAGCAGGGATGGTGGATGTTGCTGCTGACCCTGATCTGCGGTCTGGCACTGGGGATCCTCGGTTGGCGAACCTGGAGCTACTGGCAACAGACCCATACCGTGACGGCTGCCAGTGAAGTGCTAGCTCCCGATGCGGTGACTCCCGATGTGGTGGCAAGGGCCGCCGCGCCGGTCAGCCAGCCCGAGCCGGTCGAGGTGGCGGCCGCGCTGCCGTTGCCAAGTCAGGATGAGGTGAATGATGAGGTTGGGGAGCATGACTCTGGCGATACGGCCTATGGGGCGCCCTTTGACGCCTCCAGCGATGTTGACGAGTCCGAGCCGACCGATGAAGAGCTGCAGCCCGAGCTTTACGCCGAACTGGCGGCAGAGCAGCAGGCAGTCGCCAGCGTGCCGCGCAAGCCGAGCGTATTGAAGATCGAGACGGTCGAGCTGTCGGCCAAGGAGCTGGCGGCACTGGCGGAGCGCAAGGCGACGACCGCCATGGCCAAGGGAAGCCTGCGGGATGCGCAGGACAACTACTATCAGGTGCTGGCCCACGATCCCTACAACCAGGGGGCGCGCGAGCAGCTGGCGGGGCTGCTCTACGGCGAGGGCCGCCTGACCGAGGCGCGTCAGCTGCTGGAAGAGGGGATCCGGCTCGATCCCCAGCAGGCCGATTTTCGCCTGCTGCTGGCCCGCCTTGCCATCAGCGAGGGGCAGCAGCAGCAGGCGCTTGGCTGGTTGTCCGGTTATCAGCCGGATCTCGCCAGCAACATGGACTACTACGCCACCTGGGCCGGGCTGACTCAGGAGCTGGGCCAGAATGCCGATGCGGCGGCGCTCTATGTGAAGCTGCTGCGTCAGCAGCCGGATCAGGGCCGCTGGTGGCTTGGCCTCGGCGTGGCCGAGGATGGTCAGGGCCACAGCCAGCGGGCGCTCGATGCCTATCGCAACGCCTTGCTGCACGGCAACCTCGGCGAGGCGTCGACCAACTGGCTGGAACAACGAATTGGCCAACTAACCCCTTGATAAACAGCAGGTTCGATTAGCAAAGCCTAATCGGATGCGGCAACGGGTGTGAAGTAACAGAGATCGGAGCAAACATGGCACAACCCAGACTGAAAATGCGCCTCGGCGACCTGCTGGTACAAGAGCAGATCATCTCTGATGATCAGCTGCAGCTTGCCTTGCAGCAGCAGCGTCAGACCGGCCGCAAGCTGGGCACCACCCTCATCGACCTCGGCTTTATCAGCGAGGTGCAGCTGTTGCAGTTCCTCGCCCGCCAGCTGGATGTGCCTTTCTTCGATCTCAACAACCTCACCATCGACGCCGCCGCGGTGCCGCTGCTGCCCGAAGTGCAGGCGCGCCGTTATCGGGCGCTGGCGGTCAACCTTACCGACGACAAGGTGACGGTGGCGATGTCGGATCCGGCGGATCTGAGCGCACTGGATGCCATCGCCGCCCTGCTCAGCCCGCGCATTATGGTGCTGGCGGTGGCGCGGGAAGGGCAGCTGCTGGAGTATTTCGACCGCCTCTATCGCCGTACCCGCGAGATTGAAAGTTTCGCCGAACAGCTGCAGGAGGAGTATCAGGACTCCGGCTTTGAGCTGGGCTCCAGTAACCTAGGGGCCAACGACGAGGGGGAGGCGACGGTGGCCAAGCTGCTGCGCTCCCTGTTCGAGGATGCGGTGCAGGTGGGGGCGTCGGATATCCACATCGAACCGGACGAAAAAGTGCTGCGTATTCGCCAGCGGATCGACGGCATTCTGCACGAGAACATCCTCAACGAGGTGCGTATCGCCCAGGCGCTGGTGCTGCGCCTCAAGCTGGTGGCGGGGCTCGATATCTCCGAAAAGCGCTTGCCGCAGGATGGCCGCTTCAACATGAAGGTGCGCGGTCGCGATGTGGATGTGCGGATGTCCACCATGCCGGTGCAGTATGGCGAGTCTGTGGTGATGCGTCTGCTGGATCAATCCTCCGGCATCTTGTCGTTGACCGAAACCGGGATGCCGCCGGAGATCCTGACCCGTTTCCGTCGCCAGCTCAAACGCCCGCACGGGATGATTCTGGTGACCGGCCCGACCGGTAGCGGCAAGACCACCACCCTCTATGGCGCACTCTCCGAGCTCAACCAGTCCAGCAACAAGATCATCACGGTAGAAGACCCGGTGGAGTATCGTCTCTCCCGCGTCAATCAGGTGCAGGTCAACTCCAAGATCGGCCTCACCTTCTCCAACGTGCTGCGCTCCACCCTGCGTCAGGATCCGGACATCCTGCTGGTGGGGGAGATGCGGGACAACGAGACGGTGGAGATCGGCTTGCGTGGCGCCATCACAGGTCACCTGGTGCTGACCACCCTGCACACCAACGATGCGGTGACCAGTGCCTTGCGCCTCATCGACATGGGGGCGCCCGGCTATCTGGTGGCGAGCGCCCTGCGGGCGGTGGTCGCCCAGCGGCTGGTGCGGCGGGTATGTGAGCACTGCGTTGAGGAGAAGGCGCCCGACGAAGGGCAGGCCACCTGGCTCACCGTACTCTCCGGCGAGGCGCCCGGCCAACACACCTATCACAAGGGCCGGGGTTGCCAGAGCTGCAACTTTACCGGTTATTCCGGCCGGATCGGGGTCTACGAGCTGCTGGAGCTGGATCAGCCGATGATGGATGCCCTGCGCCGCAACGATGCGGAAGGGTTCGCCAAGGCGGCCCGTCAACATGAACACTATCGGCCGCTGGCCCTCACAGCCCTCGATTATGCCCGTCAGGGGATCACCTCGGTGGATGAGGTGCTGCGACTGGCCGAGGATTTGGGGTAAGCGATGGCTAACTTTGCTTACAAGGGGCGTGACAGCCAGGGCAACGCCACCAGTGGCGTGGTCGAAGCGGCCAACGAGATGGCGGCCGCCGAGCAGCTGATGCGCCGTGGCGTGATGCCCACCGAGCTCAAACCGGGCAAGGCCAAATCCGCTGCCATCGACTGGTCACTGTTGCTGGAAGGGGGCGTCAAGCTGGATGAGTTGGTGATCTTCAGCCGCCAGATGTATGCCCTGACCCGGGCCGGGATCCCGATCCTGCGCGCCATCGCCGGGCTGGAGGAGAGCACTCACAGCAAGCCGCTCAAACGGGCGCTGCACTCGCTGGGGGAAGATCTCGGCAACGGTCGTCCGCTGTCGAGCTCGATGCAGGCGCACCCCAAGGTATTCAGCAGCCTGTTTGTCGCCATCATCCATGTGGGTGAGAACACAGGTCAGCTGGAAGAGTCCTTCTTGCAGCTCGCGAACTATTTCGAGCTGGAGCTGGAGACCCGCAAGCGGATCAAGACCGCCATGCGCTACCCCAGCTTCGTGATGATCGCCATCGGTATCGCCATGGTGATCCTCAATATCATGGTGATCCCGGTGTTTGCCGGCATGTTCGCCAAATTCGGGGTGGAGTTGCCGCTTGCGACTCGCATTCTGCTCGCGACTTCCCACTTTTTCGTCCACTACTGGTGGTTGCTGCTCGCCATTCTGGCGGGGATGGTGTTTGGCTGGCGCCGCTGGGTCGCCACCACCAAGGGCAAGCTGACCTGGCACCGCTGGCAGCTCAAATTGCCGATTGTCGGCACCATCATCGAGCGCTCCCTGCTGGCCCGTTTTGCCCGCAGTTTTTCCATGATGCTCAAAGCCGGGGTGCCGCTGAACACGGCACTGACGCTAGTGGCCGATGCGGTGGATAACGCTTGGATGGCGGGGCGGGTGAGGGATATGCGCGCCGGTATCGAGCGGGGCGAGAGCCTGCTGCGCACAGCCAGCAGCAGCGGCCTGTTTACGCCGCTGGTGATGCAGATGATCGCCGTGGGGGAGGAGACCGGTCAGGTCGATGACCTGCTGCATGAAGCGGCCGAGTATTACGAGCGGGAAGTGGATTATGACCTCAAGAGTCTCACCGCACGGATCGAGCCGATCCTGATCGGGATCGTGGCGGTGATGGTGCTGATCCTGGCGCTGGGTATCTTCACACCGATGTGGGACATGATGCGCGCTGTTCGCGGCAAGTAATCTTGCTGGAACTGGATATCTTCACGCCTGAGTGGTGGGACATGATGCGAGCCGTAAGAGGCAAGTGAGCGGTGGAGTCGAGGGCTGGATGAACAGACAGACGCAGCAGGATGATCGCTGGCTGACCGGATATAGGCGGATCGCCGTGATCATCCTGCTGATGGTGATCGTGGCGACCCTGGTGCGTAGCTATCAGGGCCACCGGGAAGAGGCGCAGCAGCTCACTCTCACCTTGCTGGGGGAGCAATTTGCCGAGCGGGCACAGCGTTTGCACGGCATTTGGCTCGATGAGCGGCGCCCGCAGACACTGCATGTCGCCGGCAAGGGGTGGCAGTTTGATGCCCGAGGGTGGCCCCTGGGGTTAGTGCCGCTGCAATCCCCTTCGGAAAATTGCCGTCAGTTGTGGCTGGCACTGATGGGTGAGACGAAGGGGGGCATGCCTCCCCTGCAGGTTCTGGCCCGCCCCGATGGCAGTGGTTGCGAGATGGGGTGGGATGGTTATTGGTTGGTTTATCAGTTTTCTGACGGGCGGGTGATGAAAAAGCCTTGAATGAAACTAATCATATGACCCAACTACATGATTTTTTTGGGCCTGCATGAAATAATGTAGGGCATTACGGAGGGAGCATGACAATGAAACCAATGGCACCAACAATGCCGGAAAACGGGATGAGGAGACGGTCTGCCGGCTTCTCCCTCATTGAGCTGGTGATCGTTATCGTGATCCTGGGGATCCTGGCGGTGACTGCGCTGCCACGCTTTCTCGATGTGACCGATGAAGCGAAAAAGGCCAGCGTCGAGGGAGTCTCCGGCGGTTTTGCTACCGGCGTTTCGCTGGTGCGGGCGCAATGGGAGGCGGAAGGTCGCGCCAAACAGGACAGCCTCAATACCGTGCTCTATGACGGCAGCCGCTTCTATCTGACCACTCCGAGCGATACCCAGATCAGCAACGGAGAGCTGTCGCCCGGTTATCCCATGGATACCGTTGCAAGCGGTAATCCCGATGTGGATCCCGCTAATCTGACCGCCGAACGTTGTCTCAATATTTGGGAGGGGTTACTGCAAAACCCGCCCAAGGCTACGGCCAGCTTCAATGAAGTGCGCGGTAGCGGCAATGACCTGAAATACTATGCCACAGTGAGCAGTAATGGACTGGATTCGGTCTGCCGTTACTATTTGGTCAATAGTTTGAGTAAGGGCCGTGATGGCAAGTATCAGGATCCGCAAGGCAAGACTGATGCATTTATGAGTTTCAGTTACCGCCCGGCATCCGGTCAGGTGACCACAAATATTAATTAACAGAGGAAAGTGAAATGAAAAAACAGGCGGGTTTTACCCTGATCGAACTGGTTATCGTGATCATCATTCTGGGTATTCTGGCGGTTACCGCTGCACCCAAGTTCCTGAATCTGCAGGATGATGCACGTCAAGCTGCTGCTGATGGGGTTAAGGCATCCTTGCAAAGTGCGGCCAACCTAGTTTACAGCAAAGCTGCAATTCAGGGGATCGAAAAGTCTTCTGCTGCTGTATCTGTTGCGGGAACTACTGTTAAGGCTAAGTTTGGCTATCCGACAGCAGATACCATCGCAAGCGCAGTTACCTTAGATGGATGGGATGAAGTATCTGCATCCAAAGGGACCTTCAAGCCTGCTGCTGCAGGCAATAACGCTAATTGCCAAGTCAAATACAATGAGGCATCAGAGAATGATCCCTTTAGTGTTGATGTCAGTGGTTGTAGTAACTGATTGTTCGACCAAGCGAGGCTTCGGCCTCGCTTTCTCTTTTCCCTGATGAGAAGTCCCATGCCTGCAACCAAGGGCTTTACCCTGATTGAATTGGTACTGGTGATCCTGTTACTCGGGATTCTGGCCGCCTTTGCCGTGCCCAAATGGCTGGGCAAAGGCGGCTTTGAAACTCAAAGCGTACGTGACGAGTTGCTGACCCGCTTGCGGCTGGTGCAGACCGTCAATATGCATGAGCCCGCCAACCGCTGCACCCAGCTGGTGGTTGCCTCCCCCCGTTTTGCCCACCGTACTTATGCTGCGTGTCCTGCCAGCGATGATCTGAGCAGTGGCTGGACCGACAATCTGCGCACCCGTGGTCGGCTGGTGACCCCCTCTGCCGGTATGTCTATCTCCCTCAATAACAGCAACAACTTCGTGCTGCGCTTCGATCAGATGGGCAGACCGCTAGGCAGCTGCGCCACCGGTTGTACCTTGCTGGTGAGTGATGGTCGCGAAACCAGCCGTATCCAGATTGAGTCAGAGGGATATATCCATGAGATCCCTTAAGCGTGGTTTCACCCTGATTGAGCTGATCGTTGGCATAGTGCTGCTGGCGGTGGCCTTGACTGGCATTTTGGGGTTGCTTATCAATCAGGCACCTCAGGCGGTAGACCCGGTGCAGCAGGTGCGGGCCGCCCAGCTGGCCCAGCGCCTCTCCGGCGAGATCTTGCAAAAGTCGTTTGATGAACATTCGGATCATAACGGTGGTCGTTATCGTTGTGGCGAGCAGGTGGCTGGGGTGACCATCTCTTCCTGCTCCACCAGTTATGGTCCGGATGGCGAGCCCGCATCCTATGCCTATAACGATGTGGATGATTTCGATACCGCAGGTAGCTGGGTGGATGCCAACACGCTGACCCAAACTGAGGTGGGAGTCAGTAGCGAGGAGTATCGCAACTATCAGGTGAAAATTGCGGTGAGTGGAGCCGATTTCAGCGACGGCACCTTCAAGAGTTGTGTCGCCCCCTGCTCTGTGGGCAAGCGTATTGATCTGCAGATCAAGCTACCGGATCAGAGCGTACTCGATTTCTCCTTCTACCGGGGGAACTACTGATGGATCGCTCCTCTGTCGAGTGTTGCCTGTCTGCCAGAATATTCGCACTCTTAGCCAATTCCGGCACCCGATCACGCTTGGCGGCCAATCGAACCTACCGCAAACCTCGGGGTAACAGTGGCTTTACCTTGGTCGAGCTGGTGATGGTCATCCTGCTGCTCGGGATAATGGCGACCTTTACCAGCCAGTTTATCGGTATCGGTACCCAGATTTATGGCGATGCCAGCAGCCGTGAGCAGCTGATGAGCGATGCCCGCTTCGCCATGGAGCGGCTTAACCGCGAACTGCGCGATGCGGTGCCGGGCTCGGAGCGGATCGAGACGACTGGCGGGACATGGGACGACACCGGTGCCTGTTTGCGGTTCTGGCCCATCAGCACCTCGAGCCGCTATCTGGCACTTAACCGCGCCATGTCGGGGAGCACGGCCACCCTTGAGCTGGTGATGGCGACCCCGGCTTCTGCTGCCAATCCGCTGGATGTGGATGCCACCGCCGTTAAAAAAGACGATCAGCTGATTGTATTCCCCGTGCCGGACAAAAATGTCGGTTCGCTTACGGCAGGCTGCGATTATGGCCGCTGCGTAGCCAGGGTTACGGATGTGCTGACGCCCGTATCCGGAGCGCAAACCATCCGCTATACCAGTGCCGAGAGTCTGACGGGCCTCTCTCCCGGCAGCCGGGTCTACTTTGCCAACCAGCAGGTACGTTACTGTGTGGAAGGAAACGCGCTGACCCGCGCTACCGCGCCCATTGGGGGACCCTTACCTGCACAGGGCGTGTTGATGGCGGACTCCCTTCGTAATGGCACCTTCTATAGGGAAACCTCGGCGTTTAACGCCGAAGGGGAGTTTGGTATGCGCTTTGTCTTCGAGCGCAAGGGGGAGTCGGTCACCTTTAACCACAAGATAGAGGTGTTCAATGTGCCCTGATCCACACGCTTTCGGACGGATGCGAGGCAGTGCCTTGATGATCGCCCTGTTTGTTATTGTGGTGATGGCGCTGCTGGCGGCTGCCATGGGCCGTTTTCTGGTCGATAGTGGTGAGAAAAATACGGTGGAGGTGCGCAGCGTGCGTGCCCTGCTGGCCGCCCAGAGCGGGCTGGAGATTGCTCTATATCAGCTATTCCCTAACAGACCGGCTGTGTCATCACCTAATCGTTGTGGTCTGGTACTTGCCACACAGCAGTTTAATGACAACATCGGTTTGGCTGGTTGTCAGGTTGTGGTTAGCTGCCGGGAGGTACCGGTGACCTATAACAACCAGAGCAACACGGGCTACCGTCTCGAGAGTGTCGGAACCTGTGGCAGCTCCGACCTTAGCAGTGCCAATCCTGATTTTGTAGTGAGCCGAACCCTGATGGCCGAAGCTTATGATGGAGGAACTCCCTGATGCGCAATTTATTTCTGATCATTTGCTTATACATCATGGTTTCACCAGTTTGGGCTGCAATTGATTGCAACAGCATTTTCCCCGGACCAATTCAGAGTTACTCCACCGGAGGAACTCTTTACATGCAAGAAAATGCAAAAATTGAAAATTATAACTCTCAGGATGTCTGCTTTAGACGTTTGAAGAATGAATGGGAGATGCATGATCAAGCATGTGGAATAGGTAAGTGCCTTATAACAAATATCGCTAGTCAAGTCCGTTCAGCGCCAAGCATGCTTAGTAGCACAGATGCAAAAAGTTACACTATTGCACCATGGGTGCTACCAACCGTGACGTTAGGAACTACTGTAAATTATGGTCTGAGAGTGAGCTCTACGCGTTGGGATATAGGGCCCGTCACTTTGAATGATGGTGCGATGAACGTGTCGGACAGTTATACAGCATACGTATTAAAAGGAGTGACCCTTTTTAATAACTCCAGCTTGGTTTTGACTGCGGGTAAAACATATATTATCGATGGTGATTTTTACCTTAATTCTGGGGTGGTAACACTAGTCGGCTCTGGTCAGACAAGTTTTTATGTCAGAGGTGATTTCACTATTGAAAGGGACTCAGTATTCACTGGTGCGAGCGACATGGATATATTCGTTGGTGGTGCCCTATATGTGAAAGGAAATGCCAATGTTCAGGGCAGCTATTATGTCGCAGGAGATGCGGTGTTGCAGGAGCAAGTTGTATTAACTGGGCGTCTTAGTGCAAAAAATGTTACAATGCAAAGTAGTAGTAAAGTTATATATGATGATGGACAGCCAAAACTGCAATGCTTCAATGATAATTTTGATTCATCATCACTCAAACCAGAATGGGTGGTAAAAACCAGTAAAGGTCCATTTACCCCTTCAATTAAAGAGGGGCGTTTGCGTTTAACTGAAAATAAGAATGACCAAGCTACCTCATTGACTTACCTTAAGTTATTTCCTGCTGCTAATAACTTGGTGACGGTAGAGTTCGATCATTCCGCTTATGGTGGCACTGGTGCAGATGGTATTGCCATGGTGTTGTCAGACGCCAAGATAACCCCTCAACCAGGGGCATTTGGTGGACCGCTGGGGTATGGCCATAAAGGCAGTGCTGCACCCGGATTCGCAGGTGGCTGGTTGGGTGTTGGCATTGACGAATTTGGTAACTTTTCTGCAGAAGGCGGTAGTAATAATCAAACTCGCCGCAAGAATTCAATTGCTATTCGAGGTTCTGGCTCTGCTACAACTGGATATCGCTATCTTTATGGTTCACCGACCTTGAACCCGTCGATCCACAATGGCAATAATTACCCTAATCCCCCCCATCGCTACCGTTTGACTGTAGATTCCCGTTCGGGAAATAAAACCATGGTGTCAATAGATCGAAATACTGGTGCTGGTTATGCAGCAGTGCCTGGGATACCTACATTTGATGCTACCGCTAATGGTTTAGGTCAGTCACCTATACCAGAAAACTTTTACCTTTCGTTCACCGGCTCAACAGGTGGCTCAAACAATATACATGATATTGATAACGTAAAGATATGTGCATTGAAAGTGAATCCGGTCGGGGTTCAAGTACATCATTTCGAATTCGCTCATTCAGGGCAGGCAATCACCTGCCAGCCTGAAGAGATCACAATTAAAGCTTGTGCCAATGAGGATTGTTCACAACTAATGTCGGGTACTGTTACGGCAGCGCTCACTCCTAACCCCTTTACGAATGGTGGTTGGTCGTCAGGTAGTGGTTTAAATAACGTGAATAATGGTGTTGTCACTATAACTGGCGGCACCACTAAGGTGATGCTAAGTAATTATTCGGCCAGTTCCATCACTATGGGCGTGTCCAGCTCGACTCCGCCACTGCGGCCGCAGAGTGATACCTTATGTCGGTCCGGTTCATTGGGGCCTGCTAAACAATATTGCACGCTCCCGTTTGCCGATGCTGCACTGCGTTTCAATGTCCCCACCTTCTATGCCGGTACCTCGGGAGTCACCTCGATCCGCGCCATCAAATCAAACGATGTGGGGGCGACCAAGGTATGCGTGCCCTTACTGACTGGAGATCAGACTCTCCAATTTACCTCGAGCAAGGTCGTCTCTGAGAGCAGCACTGCCGTGCCGACGGTCAATAGCACCACGCTCGCGCCATCAGGAAACGTTAAGGTTGCGTTTAACAGTGATGGGGTGGGTCAACTGACCGTACAGTACCCGGATGCGGGGGTGTTGCGACTGGATGCTACTTTCCAGAAGAATGATGTCACCGGCACCCTTAAGCTGACCGGTAGTGATACGGTTGCTGTGATTCCTAAAGCGATCGCACTCCAGGCACAAGGACAAAGTGGCTGCTCGGGCAGTAACGACAACACATATGCAGCATGCCCTGTCTATCGTAAAGCGGGAGAGTCCTTTACTCTGCAAGCGCGAGCCCTGAATGAGCAGGATCAGCTAACCCCTGGCTTTGCGACCAGTAATAAGGCGGTCTCTTGGGCGCTGTTAGCGCCTGCAGCTGGCGGCACTGGAGCATTTTCGCCGACAGCGATCACGTTGGCGAGCGGGGAAGCAAACGTGACGGCGAATTGGTCTGAGGTCGGGGTGATCCGGTTAGGCGTCAGCAATTTTGTGCCTTATCCCGCTTATCAGGATGAATTACCCCAACTTGAGACTGTGTTGCGATGGAGCGTACCCATCGGTCGTTTCGTACCTTGGGATTACAGTTTGAGTAATGGTTTTATCACGCCTGCCTGCAATGCCTTTACATATATGAGCCAGCCCTTTGTCAGTGGTTTTGTCCTCACTGCACGCAATCTGCAGAAAGGGACGACAGAAAACTATAAGGGGGCGTTCGCTAAAGGGGTTGCTGAGATGGTGGCTGCCAATGCTCTGGATGGGGTTGCGCGTGACAAGCGTATTACACTATCTCCCTCGCTCAGCTGGGCAAGTGGTATTGCGAGCGTTAATCAGCAGTCACCTTTGGGGCTGAATACCCGCTTTGATCGTGCAGCGAGTCCAGAAGCACCTTTCGCCACGTTGAGCTTTGGTCTCAAAGTCGATGATAAGGATGGCGGCAATACACTGTTGGCTAATCCAAATATGAATACTGCTGTCGCTGGGACATGTTCCGGATCGGGGTGTAATGCGGTGCTGCTGGGTACTCAAAAGCTGTTGTACGGCCGCTTGCAGGCGGGCACGGCGGCGGGTCTTGCCTCGGCGCCGCTGGCCATTCCACTGCAGATGCAATATTACGAAGCGGGCAACTGGCTGCAAAACAAGGAAGATCAATGTACCCAGCTCTCTTTGGCCAATCAGGGGTTCACTTTCCTCAATCCGAGTCACACCTTTGATGCGGCGACTCGCGAGCTGAATCTGGGAGCGGGTCGCAAGATAAAGCTGGGGTTGGGTAGTTCGGCACCGGGTGGGGATGCTGCACTGGCGAAAGATGGGGAGATCTTGTTCCACTTTGCCAAGCCGGACATCTCGGTGCGCATTCCCTACAAGGTCGAATTGGCAAAACAGCCGTCGCAGCCCCTCTGGTTGTCTGACCCAACGAGTGCTAATGACGGCAACCTGCAAGGTGAGGCCATTTTCGGCTCCAGCCGGGGTAATGACAGAATTATTTATCGGCGCGAAGTATTGCACTGAATGATGTGAAAGGGGGAATGGCTCAACAGCATCCCCCTAAATCCTTGTTTATTAGTGTTTGCAAGCGTGTGCGAGTGAGTGATGACTCGCATTTTTGTCGCGCCTGATTGATTGGCGACAGTTTGAGCGCTTGCCCATTGGGGTGGGCATTGGTAAAGTTAGCCGGTTTTCTGCACCTCCAAATTCTTAGGATTTCCCGTAGCCATGTTCAAAAAGCTCAGAGGCGTCTTTTCCAACGATCTGTCGATCGATTTGGGAACTGCCAACACCCTGATCTATGTAAAAGATCAAGGGATCGTCCTTAACGAACCCTCAGTTGTCGCCATTCGCCAAGAGCGCGGGAACGCCAAATCGGTCGCTGCTGTCGGTCATGCCGCCAAGCAGATGCTGGGCCGTACCCCGGGCAACATTTCCGCAATCCGCCCGATGAAAGACGGCGTGATCGCCGATTTCTACGTGACCGAGAAGATGCTGCAGCACTTCATCAAACAGGTTCACGACAACAACTATTTCCGCCCCAGCCCGCGCGTGCTGGTGTGTGTACCGTGCGGTTCAACCCAGGTTGAGCGTCGCGCCATCAAGGAGTCCGCACTGGGCGCCGGTGCCCGTGAGGTCTACCTGATCGATGAGCCTATGGCTGCTGCCATCGGTGCCGGCCTGCCGGTATCCGAAGCGACCGGTTCCATGGTGGTTGATATCGGTGGTGGTACCACTGAAGTGGCCATCATCTCCCTGAACGGTGTGGTCTACTCCCAGTCAGTCCGTATCGGTGGCGACAAGTTTGACGAAGCCATCATCAGCTACGTCCGTCGCAACTACGGCAGCCTGATCGGTGAAGCGACTGCCGAGCGCATCAAGCACGAGATCGGCTCCGCCTATCCGGGCGAAGAGGTGCGCGAGATAGAAGTCCGTGGTCGCAACCTGGCTGAAGGTGTACCGCGCAGCTTCACTCTCAACTCCAACGAAATCCTGGAAGCGCTGCAAGAGCCGCTGTCCGGTATCGTGGCTGCCGTCATGGTGGCGCTGGAGCAGTCTCCGCCGGAACTGGCTTCCGACATCTCCGAGCGCGGCATGGTGCTGACCGGTGGTGGCGCACTGCTGAAAGATATCGACCGTCTGCTGATGGAAGAGACCGGCATTCCTGTCGTCGTGGCCGAAGATCCCCTCACCTGTGTGGCCCGTGGCGGCGGCAAGGCGCTGGAGCTGATCGATATGCACGGTGGCGATCTGTTCCACTACGAATAAGACCCAAAGCCGGCCAGCGTGCCGGCTCTTTTTTGACGACCCATGAAACCCATTTTTGGTAGAGGCCCTTCGCTTCAGTTACGGTTGTTTCTCGCCGTCATCATCTCCATCGCTGCCATCGTTGCGGACTCCCGCTTCGGTGTGTTTACCCATGTCCGCGTCTACCTCAGTTCGTTAGTCAGTCCCCTGCAATACATGGCCAATGCGCCCGGTACCCTGCTCGACACCATGTCGACCCAGGTGCAGACCCGCGCCGATCTCATCGAGCAGACCAAGCAGCAGGAGCAGCAACTGTTCACTCTGCGGGCCCGTCTGCTCAAAATGGATCAGCTGGAACACGAGAACCAAAGGCTGCGTGAGCTGCTGGGCTCGCCGGTGCACAAGGAGTCCCGCAAGATGGTGGCCGAGCTGCTGTCGGTGGACTCCGACCCCTTCAGCCATCAGGTGCTGATCAATAAGGGGGCGCTGGATGGCGTCTACAACGGTCAGGCGGTGATTAACGATCAGGGTGTGATTGGTCAGGTGCTCCACGTGGGCTCCACCACCAGTCGCGTGCTGCTGATCACCGACTCCAGCCATGGCATTCCGGTGCGGGTGCTGCGCAACGACTTGCGCGCCATTGCTTCCGGCAGTGGTGAGCTCGACAAGCTTGAGCTGCGCAACCTGCCGCGCAACACCGATATTCAGGTGGGTGATCTGCTGGTTACCTCGGGTCTGGGTGGCCGCTTCCCGGAAGGTTATCCGGTGGCGACCGTGACCCGCTCCGAGTATGTGGAGGGCAAGCCCTTCGCCCAGGTCGAGGCCAAGCCGCTGGTGGAGCTGGACAGACTGCGTTATCTGCTGCTGCTGTGGACCGACAAGAAGCCTGAAGTACATGATGAGGATGGCGAACGGGCGGTTCCCGCTGCGTCCGCCGCAGGAGCCACCCGCTGATGCTAGAACCCGCCAGCGGCAGGATCTGGATCTGGATCTCGATCCTGCTGGCCTTGAGCCTGTCGATCCTGCCGCTTCCTTTCGAATTTGACCCCTTCCGCCCGGACTGGCTGGCCATGGTGCTCATCTACTGGGCGCTGGCCTTGCCGCACCGGACCAACGTCGGCACCGCCTGGGTGGCGGGCCTGCTGCTGGATGTGCTGCTTGGCAGTACCCTCGGCGTGCGGGCGATGGCGATGGCCATCACCACCTATCTGGCGGCCTTCCAGTTCCAGAAGATCCGCAACTTCTCCCTCTGGCAGCAGGCACTGATCATCGGTGGCCTCTCGCTGGTGGGTAAAATGACGGTATTCTGGGCCGAGCATCTGTTCAGCCAGGCCAGTCTCAACTTCTCCTACTTTTGGTCGACGTTGACGACGATGCTAATATGGCCCTGGGTGTTTCTGGTGCTGCGCAAGGTGCGGCGCCGCTTCAATATCAGGTAAATATGAACAAAAACAACGAACCACAACTCTATCTCGCCTCGGCTTCTCCCCGTCGCCGTGAACTGCTGACCCAGATTGGCTACCGCTTCGAGGTGCTGAAACTGGATGTGCCCGAGCAGCGGGAAGAGGGTGAAAAGGCGCAGGATTATGTCTGCCGCCTCGCCCGTGACAAGGCGATGGCGGGCGTGGCGTGTGCGCCGACGGCGTTGCCGGTGCTGGGTGCCGACACCATAGTGGTGCTGGGAGACCGGGTACTGGAGAAACCGTCCGATCTGCTTGATGCCAAAGATATGCTGGAGTCCCTCTCCGGCAAGGTGCATCAGGTGATGACGGCGGTAGCGCTGGCCAGCAAGGATCGTTGTGACGTGCGTCTGGTCACCACCAACGTGGCGTTTCGCAAGCTGGACGAGGCCGAGATCGAGGCCTACTGGCAGACCGGTGAGCCCTGTGACAAGGCCGGGGCTTATGGCATTCAGGGTATTGCCGGCAAGTTTGTCAGCCGCATCGAAGGGAGCTATAGCGCCGTGGTCGGCCTGCCCCTGCTGGAGACAGACCTGCTGATCAAGCATCATCTGGAACAGCTCAAATAATTTCCCGTCAGCTGTGCTCTGCTGCGTTTCTCCCTTGCGCGCGTTGTACCGGATTGGCTCTATAGAATTCAAAACTGGAACAGGCAAGGTTACTTATGTCGGTAGAACTGCTGGTTAACGTTACCCCCTCCGAAACCCGGGTCGCTCTGGTCGAAAACGGTCTGCTGCAGGAAGTGCATGTAGAGCGTCAGGCCAAGCGCGGCATTGTCGGCAATATCTACAAAGGCAAGATCAGCCGGGTGCTGCCCGGCATGCAGGCGGCCTTCGTCGATATCGGCATGGACAAGGCAGCCTTTTTGCACGCCTCTGATATCGTCCCTCACACCGAGTGTGTGGCGGTGAAGGAGAAGGAGCAGTTCCAGGTCGGTAACATCGCCGAGCTGGTGCGTCAGGGGCAGGACATCATGGTGCAGGTGGTGAAAGATCCACTGGGTACCAAGGGTGCCCGTCTCACTACCGATATCACCCTGCCATCCCGCTATCTGGTCTTTATGCCGGGCAGTGCCCACGTCGGTGTCTCCCAACGTATCGAGTCCGAAGCGGAGCGGGAGCGCCTCAAGCGTACCGTAGCTGGCTATGTGGACGAGCTGGGTGGTTACATCATCCGCACCGCTGCCGAAGGGGTGGGGGAGCAGGAGCTGGAGCAGGATGCTGCCTTCCTGAAACGGCTGTGGCGCAAGATCCTCGAGCGCAAGCAGAAGTATCCCCCCTGCAAGATCCTCTACGAGGATCCCAGTCTGGCATTTCGAGTGGTGCGCGACTTTGTCGGTGCCGAGCTCGACAAGATCCGCGTTGACTCCCGCCAGAGCTTCGATCAGCTCAAGCGCTTCACCGAAGAGTACGTGCCTGAGTTGGCCAGCAAGCTGGAGTACTATCCGGGCGAGTCGCCCATCTTCGATCTCTACGACGTGGAGAACGAGATCCAGCGGGCGCTGGAGCGCAAGGTAGAGCTGAAATCCGGCGGCTACCTCATCATCGACCAGACCGAAGCCATGACTACGGTGGATATCAACACCGGCGCCTTTGTCGGCCATCGCAATCTGGAAGAGACCATCTTCAATACCAACGTCGAGGCGACGGCGGCCATCGCCCGTCACCTGCGCCTGCGCAACCTTGGCGGCATCATCATCATCGACTTCATCGACATGCAGTCCGAGGATCACCGCCGTCGGGTACTGCACAGTCTGGAGCAGGCGCTGTCAAAGGATCGTGCCAAGACCAACGTCAACGGCTTCTCCCAGCTCGGTCTGGTGGAGATGACCCGCAAGCGCACCCGCGAGAGTCTGGAGCATGTGCTCTGCTCCGAGTGCCCCGAGTGCAAAGGGCGCGGCCGGGTCAAGACGGTGGAGTCGGTCTGCTTCGAGATCCTGCGGGAGATCATCCGGGTCAATCGTGCCTACGATGCGGATCAGTTCACTGTCTACGCCGCGCCTGCGGTGGCCGATTATCTCCATGGCGAGGAGTCCCACAGTCTGGCGGAGCTGGAAGTGTTCATCGGCAAGCAGGTGCGGGTAGTGAGCGAACCCCTCTGTGGTCAGGAGCAGTTCGACGTGGTGATGATGTAATTGGTCTATCGCTGGCTGAGTCGGGGCTGGTTGGCCCTGGGGGTCCTGTTCGTACTGATGGCCATGCTGGTCACCTTGGTACGGGTCGGGGGCCCTTTGCTGAATCAATACCGGGAGAGTCTGATCCACACTCTGCTGGGTGATTCACAACTCAAGGTCAGCGTGGAGCAAGTGGGGCTGGACTGGACACAGTCCGGGCCCGCCCTCGAACTGCAGCAACTCGCCATCGCCCCGGATTCGGGGCGTTTTGCCGTACAGCTCGGCAAAGCCTGGGTGCATCTCGACTTCTGGCGCACCATTAACGAGCTAAAGCCGGTGTTTGGCGAGCTGATCCTGAGCGATGGCGATATCACCATCGACTTGGGCCAACCGGCTGACGAGAGCCCCTCTGGCGATCCCCAGCAGGGCGCCCTGCTGCGCTTTCTGCTGACCCAGCTCTCCACCTTCGATGTGCACAACACCCGCCTCAGCGTCACCACCTCCCTCGGTGATCTGCGCGCCCTCGATATCGCCCAACTGCGCTGGCAGAACCGTGGCAAGCGCCATCAGGGGGTCGGCAAGGCTTACCTCATCAACGGGGTGGGCGAGAGCACCATCGATCTGATTCTGGATGTGGACGCCCCGACTGCCCGGCTCGATCGCCTCAAGGGGCAACTCTATCTGGGGGCCCGCCAGCTCGATATCACCCCGACCCTGGCCAAGATCCATGCGGGCGAACCCAAGGTTGCCGGTCAGCTCGACTTCCAGCTCTGGAGCGAGTTTGACAGTGGCAAGCTGGGCAATACCCTGCTGGCGTTTGGCAACAACTACCTGATCTGGAAGGATCCCAAGAAAGGGGAAATGCACCGTTTCGGCCTCGATGGTGGCAAGATCCAGCTGCGCCGTGAGGGCACCGACTGGCAACTGGCCAGCCACAACGTCACCTTCAAGCTGGACGGCAAACCCTGGTTGCAGAGCCGCTTGCAGCTGGAGCGGATCGGGGATCGGGTGCAGGGCTATCTGCCCAGCATTGAGTTCGACAAGATCACCCAGATCAGTCAGCTGGTCTCGGCGCTCTACCCCACACTCTGCGAGACCCTGCGCCAGACCAATCCGCAGGGGGCGGTGCAGGATCTGACGCTGCTGGCCAATGCCGATTGGCAGGATCTCTCCCTCAGTGGCCGCTTCAGCAAGGTGCGCCTCAAGGCGTGGCAGGATATACCCGGGATGCAGGATCTCAACGGCGAGTTCTGGCTGACCCCGACCGGCGGTAGTGCCAGACTGGCGCTGGCGAACGACAAGGTGGATCCCGCCCGTCACTTCAAGGTGCCAATCCCGGTCGACCACTTCTCGGCCCGCCTCGACTGGTGGCGTGAGGAACAGGGCTGGGTGCTCTACGGGCAGGATATCGCGCTGGATAACCCGGATCTGACCCTGGCCAGCCGTTTCCGCCTCGATCTGTTCGAGCACCCCTTCCTGGCCCTGACCGGCCGCATCGATGTGAAGAATGCGGGCCATGCGGATCGCTACTTCCCGCTGCAGGCGATGGACAAGGGGCTGGTGGATTACCTGAGCGGCGCCATCAAGGGGGGCAAGGCCAAGGGGGCCGACCTGCTCTGGTATGGGGAGTTTCGGGATTTCCCCTACGACAACGGCAAGGGCATCTTCCAGGTGGCGGTGCCGCTGGAGCAGGCCACCTACGAATTCTTCCCCGATTGGCAGCCGCTCACCGACCTGCAGATCGATCTCTTGTTCCAGAATGCCGGTCTCGATATGCGCAGCCGCTCCACCAAACTCGGCAAGGCGAGCTCCGACTCGGTGCATGCCTGGATCCCGGATCTCTCCCCCGGTGCCCACCTCTATGTGGATGCCAAGGTGCAGGGGGAGGGCAAGGCCATCAGCGACTACCTGCAGGATTCCCCGCTGGGCAGTTCGGTAGGTCAGGCGCTGCGGGAGATCGAGATCCGCGGCCCGATGGCCGGTTCGGTCAAGCTCGATATTCCTCTCGATGGCGAGAGCGAGGTGAAGGCGAGCGGCGATGCCACCTTCAGCAACAACAAGGTGCGGGTCGCCAGTCTGGACCTGCCGCTGGAGAAGGTGCAGGGGCGCCTTGAATATGACAACGAACAGACCCGTTTCAACAACCTCAAGGCGAGCCTGTGGAACCAGCCGCTGACCCTCGACTATCAGGGGCGCCAGCATCCGGATCACTATCAGGTCGACCTCGATTTCAAGGGGCAGTGGGATAGCCGACGTCAGCCTGCGGCCATCGCCTCGTACGGCATTCTCAACGGCCGCAGCAACTGGGGTGGCAAGCTGGGGCTGACCCTGCCCGAGAGCAAACCGTTCAGCTTCCAGCTGGCGCTCGACTCCAACCTGCAGGGGATGGGACTGGATCTGCCGCTGCCGCTGGCCAAGAGCAGCGCCAGCCGGCTGCCGCTCAAGGTGATCGCCCGTGGCCGGGATGGCAGCGCCGACATTCGTGCCGTGCTGGGGGCCGATGTGGATATGCAGACCCGACTGGTCTACGGCGAAGGGGTGCCCTATCTCAGTCGGGTGCGGGTCGATGTGGGTCAGCCGGGCGCCCGGGTAATGCGCGATGCCCCCATGCTGCTTGCCATCAACCAGCAGGAGGCCGATGTCGGTGGCTGGCTGGCCAGACTCAAGCAGTGGTTGCCAGCGCAGAACCAGACTGGCAATGCGGTGGTTGGCCCCGCGTTCCTGCCGCAGGAGTGGTGGGTGGATGGGCAACTGGCTCGCGCCTATATCGGCAGTGCCACCCTCAAGGCGGCGCGTTTCACCGTGGGGCCGACCAATCAGGCGACCGAAGTGATGATCGACAGTCCCGACGTGATGGGGGTGATCCGCCTACCCGCAGTGGCCAATCGCCCGGTGGATGCCAAGTTTGCCCGCATCTACTGGTCTGGCAAGAGTTCGGATCTCAGCCCGGATCCCGATGCCAAGCAGGATAACGCCATCATGGCATCCATCCCCTGGTTGAAGGTGAGCTGTGTCGATTGCCGCTTTGGCGAGCTACCTCTTGGTGAAGTGAAAGGGGAGCTGGTGCCCGGCGCCAACAAGGTGACACTCAAGGGGCTGGATGTGCGGCTGGCGGGGAGTCAGCTCACCGGCAGCGTCGACTGGCTGGCCGATGGCAACCGGATGCAGACCCGTGCCCGTGGCAAGCTGACCAGCAACAACAGCGAGCTGCTGCTCAAACGGCTCGGCTACACCTCGCCCATCGGCGATGCCCCCGGCTCCCTCGCTTTTGATCTGAACTGGCAGGATGTGCCCTATCGCCCGAGCCTGCCGACTCTGGGGGGAAGTGCCAACTATCAGCTGGAGGGCGGCACCTTGCGGGAGGTCAACGACAAGGGGGCACGGCTGCTCTCCCTGCTCAGTCTCGACTCCCTGCTGCGCAAGCTGCGGCTCGATTTTCGCGATGTGTTCGACAAGGGATTCTACTTCGAATCCATGTCCGCCTCTGCCACCATCAAGCAGGGGCAGGTCAGCAACGATGATTTCTATATGAAGGGGGCGGCAGGCAACCTGCGCGGCGAGGGGATCGCCGATCTGGTGCGCTGGCAGCTCGACTACGAGCTGAGCTTCTCCCCCAATCTGGGGGGCACCCTGCCGGTGGTGGCGGCTTTCTCCATCACGCCGGTCACGGGTCTCTATGTGCTGGCCCTCTCCAAACTGCTGGAGCCGGTGGTGGATGTGGTGACCCGCATCGATTTTCGCATCTCGGGCCCGCTCGACGCACCCAAGCTGATCGAGGCGGGACGAGATCGCGCGCGCATCAAGCTCAACCAGCAGCAGAAAGAGGCGGTAGATGCCGTTGCTCCCAGCCTGCCGACCCAAGAGGTGACCCCTTTCCTGCTGAACCCCAAACACGCGGGGCCCGCTCAGCGCTGAACGAGCGGCCCGGCACCATCACAAGGAGTGAGCCATGATCCGACATATCCTGCTGATCGCCTTCAAGCCGGACACCCAGCCTGCCCGGATAGACGCGGTGCGTAACGCTTTTCTCGCCATTCCCCATCAGGTCAGCGGCGTGACCGCCGTGGAGTGGGGGGAGAATGACAGCCCGGAGGGGAGGGATGGTGGCTTTACCCACAGCGTACTGATGACCTTCGCCGACGAAGCGGCCCGCCAGCGCTATCTGCCCCATCCGGATCACGATGCCCTCAAGGCCATCTTCCGTCCTGTGCTGGAGCGAATCATTGTACTGGATTACACCCTGCAGGCGGGGGATGCTGTCACCGTCTGATGGCCCAAGCGACAAGGAGAACGTCATGTGGTTAGCCGCAATACAGCTGGTATCTGGCCGTCACTGGCAGGATAACCGGGAGCAGATCGCCGCCGAACTGGCGGCCTTGCCCAAAGAGCGGCCGCTGCTGGTGCTGCTGCCGGAAAACTTTGCCCTGTTTGGCGAACGGCAGGGCTATCTGGATGGCGCGGAGGCCATAGGTGAGGGCCCGATCCAGCAGCAGCTGGCCAAATGGGCCCGCGATTACGGCATCTGGCTGGTGGCCGGGGCTATGCCGACAAGAATGCCGACCACCATCTCAGGTTCCGACCATATCCACACCAGCTTGCTGGTGTTTGACCCCAGCGGTGAGCTCAGGGGCCACTACCACAAGATCCACCTGTTCGACGTGGATGTGGCGGATAATCACGGCCGCTATCGGGAGTCGGAGACATTCAGCCCCGGCGAGGAGCCTGTGCTGGTGGACACTCCCTTTGGTCCCCTCGGCCTCTCGATCTGTTATGATCTGCGATTTCCCGAGCTCTACCGCCAGTTGGCCCGAGCCGGTGCCCGTGTGCTGCTGGTGCCTGCCGCCTTTACCGCCGTGACCGGCGAGGCGCATTGGGAGCCGCTGCTGCGGGCTCGCGCTATCGAAAACCAGTGCTACGTAGTCGCTGCCAATCAGGGCGGCACTCACGAGACAGGGCGCCAGACCTGGGGCCACAGCATGGTGATCGACCCCTGGGGTCGGGTGCTGGCGAGCAAAGAGTCCGGGCGCGGCACCGTGCTGGCGAAGATGGAGCCCGGGCTTATCGACGAATTGAAACGCACCATGCCAGTGATGCAACACGCCCGTTTGCTCTGATGGTGTGGTGAAAAATTGAAACGCAGCCGTTTGCCCGTGCTGGAGCATGCCCGTTTGTTGTGATGGTGCGGCTTGTTGCCAACCCGTCGGCAAGACGATTTAAAACAGCTCGTTACGAGAGTGGAGAAGAAGATTGAGTCTATTGAGCCAGGTTAGTGCCTCCCTGTTGGCCCCGAACGATCTCGACGAAGGGCGCCTGCAGCAGCTGCTCGGCAGCCTGATGAGCCATCAGGTGGAGTTCGGCGATCTCTATTTCCAGCGCAGCTGGCACGAGTCCTGGATGCTGGAAGATGGCATCGTCAAGGATGGCAGCTACAACATCGATCAGGGGGTCGGGGTGCGCGCCGTCAGCGGCGAGAAGACTGGCTTCGCCTACTCGGACGAGCTGAGCCTGCTGGCGCTGCAACAGTCGGTGACTGCCGCTCGCGGCATCGCCGCAGCCGGTGCTCACGGCAAGGTGAAGGCGTGGGCGCGCACCGAAGCGAACCTGCTCTATCCGGCCATGGATCCGCTGCAGACCCTCGACAAGCACCAGAAGATTGCCCTGCTGGAGCAGATGGACAAGTTCGCCAGAAGTCTGGATCCCGCCATCAATCAGGTGATGGCCTCCATCAGCGGCGTCTACGAAGAGGTGCTGGTGGCAGCCACCGACGGCACCCTGGCTGCCGATGTGCGTCCGCTGGTGCGTCTGTCGGTGACCGTGATCGCCGAGAAGGGCGATCGCCGCGAGCGTGGCAGTGCCGGTGGCGGCGGGCGCTTTGGTTACGACTGGTTCCTCGAACTGGACGGGCTGGAGAGCCGCGCCTTTGGCTATGTGCGTGAAGCGGTGCGTCAGGCGCTGGTCAACCTCGAAGCCATCGACGCGCCAGCCGGTACCATGCCGGTGGTGCTGGGCTCCGGCTGGCCCGGCGTGCTGCTGCACGAGGCGGTGGGTCATGGTCTGGAGGGGGATTTCAACCGCAAGGGATCTTCCGCATTTGCTGGCCGCATCGGCGAGCAGGTGGCCTCCAAGCACTGTACCATCGTCGATGATGGCACCCTGCCGGGTCGCCGTGGCTCTGTCTCCATTGATGACGAGGGGACACCGGGTGGCTACAACGTGCTGATCGAGAACGGTATCCTCAAGGGTTATCTGCAGGACAAGCAGAACGCTCGCCTGATGGGGGTACCGCTCACCGGCAATGGGCGCCGCGAATCCTACGCCGCCATGCCGATGCCGCGCATGACCAACACCTACATGCTGGCGGGTCAGTACGATCCGGCCGAGATCATCGCCTCGGTGAAGAAGGGCATTTATGCCCCCAACTTCGGTGGCGGTCAGGTGGACATCACCTCCGGCAAGTTTGTCTTCTCCGCCTCCGAGGCCTACCTCATCGAGGATGGCAAGATCACCGCCCCCATCAAGGGCGCGACCCTGATCGGCAACGGCCCCGAAGCGATGAGCCAGGTCTCCATGGTGGGCAGCGATCTTGCGCTGGATCGCGGGGTTGGCATCTGCGGCAAGGAGGGGCAGAGCGTACCGGTCGGTGTCGGCCAGCCCACCCTCAAACTGGACCAGCTCACCGTGGGTGGCACGTCGTAGGTTTTGGTTAGCCGCGCAGCGGCGTAACCCGACGCATTCAAACCCCGGCTCTTGCCGGGGTTTTGCTATTCAGGGGATCGCAGACAACAAAAAGCCCCGGTCGTTGGACCGGGGCTGGCGGGTTATTCGTTATCAGTTGACGGATATGGCGCGGGCGTCGATGAAATAGCGAGCGTTACCCTGTTTGTCGATCTGGATTTTGGCTACCAGCTGCTCTTGATCTTTATATTCCCAGCGTTGCTCGATCTTGGCGAGGGATGGGCTCGCAATCCCAACCACGTTCAGGTACTCGTGAAACAGGCTATGGCTCCCTATTTCGGTCAGCATCTTGTCCATCTGCATACTCTCCTGAAGTTGAGTGGGTATTCATCAACAAACCTATCAGCGTCCATCTGAATAAAGTCTGTATGAAAAACAAACTAACTCATTTGTGTGTCAATAACATGATCAGGAACAAGATCAGTGCAGATCGTCAGGGACTTTTTGATACCGTTTTCAATCAGAGCCGGTGGGCTTTTGCGGTAACTGATCAATCGTGCCGGAAGCCTTTGGGAGCGCCGGTGCGGTTTGCACGGTCTGGCCGCCGTGGAATACCGGATCCTGTGCCACTTCCTTGATGCCGTTGATGCAAAACTGCATACCCATGCAGACCAGCAGGAAGCCCATGATACGGGTCATGGCGTCGATGCCGGTGGCGCCCAGGATCTTGCAGACCGGATCTGCCAGCTTCAATACCCCCCAGCTGATCAGGCTCATCAGGGCAAACGCCGTTACCACACCGGCGTAGATGGTGAGGCGGTTGTACTCGTCAGGCAGCTCGGCGATCTGGGCTGCCCCGCTTATTACCAGCGCCATGGTGCCTGGTCCGCACATGCTAGGCATGGTGAGCGGTACGAAGGCAATGCTCTGGTTGATGTCGACCCCGCTCTGCTGGCTGGGGGCGGGGAACAGCATGCGAAAGCCGATAAAGCCGATGATGAGGCCACCGGCCAGACGCAAGCCCGGAATGGAGATCCCGAACAGATCCAGGATCGAGGATCCGATAAAGAAGGTGATGCAGAGGGTGCAGAACAGATAGATGGCGGCCAGATTGACCTGACGGCGCACGTGTTCGCGCGACATCCCCTTGCTCAGTCCCAGCAGCAGGGTGGCCGTGGTGGGCGGGTTGACCATGGGCAGCAGCGCCAGCAAGGTGAGTAATACGACCTGAAAGAACATCTTGAGCCTCGGATAAAGAGTTGGACGTCATGGGGCGATGCGGGTGGCAGGCCCCAGAGGGAGGCTATCTTATGCTGGCGAAACTGAACATAAGCAGTACAAAAAAGCCCCGGCAGATACCGGGGCTTGTTGTTCGGGTCAGGCCGCTTGCGGCGCTTGCTGCTGCCGGATGGCTCGTTGCTGGAACCAGAGCCAGAGACCGATGGCGAAACCCAGCACCGACAGACTCACCACATAGTGGGAGGGGGCCAGCATGTCGCTCTTCATCCAGAGGGTCACCGCCATCGGGGTGAGGCCGCCGAAGATGGCGTAGGCCACGTTGTAGGAGAATGACAGACCGGAGAAGCGCACCACCGGCGGGAAGGCGTTGACCATCACATAAGGCACGGCACCGACAATCCCGACCGCAAAGCCTGCCAGCATATAGAGCGGCACCAGCTGGCTCGTACCGGCCGCCAGACCGTGATAGAAGGCGTAGCTGGAGCCCGCCAGCAGCAGGGAGCCGAACATGAAGGTGAGACCGCTGCCCAGCAGGTCGATCAGTCGGCCATAGACGATGCAGCCGAGGGTCAGGGCAACGATCGCCAGCGAGTTGGCGGTCAGGGCGTCAGCCGGGCTGATGCCATAGACCTTCTGCAGATAGGTGGGGGTCATCAGGATCACCACCACGATACCGGCGGAGAGCAGCCAGGTGAGCAGCATGGAGACCACCACGCTGCTCTTGTGGTTGCGCAGTACCGACTTGAGGGGGAGCTCATCGGCCAGGGTCTTGTTGGCTTTCATCTCAGCGAAGACCGGGGTCTCGTGCAACCAGCGACGCAGGTACATGGCGACGATGCCGAAGATACCGCCCAGCAGAAAGGGCACTCGCCAGCCCCACTCGCTCACTTCGGCTGGTGTCAGGCTCTTGTTGACCGCAGTGGCGATGAGGGAGCCAAGCAGGATGCCGGCCGTCAATCCCGCCGTGAGCGTGCCGCAGGCGACCCCGACTCGACGGGCAGGGACGTGCTCGGCGACAAACACCCAAGCGCCCGGCACTTCACCGCCGATGGCGGCGCCTTGCAGGATCCGCAGGCCCAGCAGGGCGATGGGGGCGCCGATGCCGAGCACCGCATAAGTCGGCAGCAGACCGATCAACAGGGTCGGCAGCGCCATCATGATGATGCTGAGGGTGAACATCCGCTTGCGACCGATGAGATCGCCAAAGTGGGCCATGATGATGCCGCCAAGCGGGCGGGCCAGATAACCGGCGGCGAAGATGCCGAAGGTCTGGAACTGGCGCAGCCACTCGGGAATATCGGCCGGGAAGAACAGCTCGCCGATGACCACGGCGAAGAAGACGAAGATGATGAAGTCGTAAAACTCCAGCGCGCCGCCGAGGGCAGCCAGGCTCAGGGTTTTGTAATCCTGTCGATTGAGGGGGCGGGCGTGATCGTGCTGTTGTGTGCTTGTGGTCATATCCGTATGTTTCCCATCGGTTTTTTTAGTTATTGTCACCCCGGACAAGGGGCATATACAGGTGATCGAGAGTATGCTGCCTGCCTCTTGTGTGTAAATCGCGCAATTCGCAACACTGTCTTGCATCTTTTTGGGGCAATCCGAGTGCCCCGCTGGCGGAGGAATGATGGAAAAGAAACGGGTACTGCTCTCCTGGAGCAGCGGTAAGGATTGCGCATGGGCATTGCATCAGTTGCGGCAAGACCCCGCCATCGAGGTGGTGGGGCTGTTTACTACCCTCAATCAGGCATTCGAGCGGGTGGCGATGCACGGGGTGCGCAAGCAGCTGTTGACCGAGCAGGCCGCCTGTGTCGGGCTGCCCCTCATCACCATCGATCTGCCCTGGCCCTGCAGCAACGAGGATTACGCCCGCATCATGACCGGCTTTATCGCCGATGTGATGGCACAGGGGATCCGCCATATGGCCTTTGGCGACTTGTTCCTCGAGGATGTGCGCGCCTACCGTGAAAAGCAGCTGGCAGGTACCGGCATCGAACCACTATTCCCGCTGTGGGGCAGCAATACCCGTGAACTGGCGCCGCAGATGGTGGCCGCTGGGTTGAAGGCGCGGATCAGTGCTCTCGACCCGAACAAGCTGGATGCCAGCCTGGGTGGCCATGATTTTGACGAGGCACTGCTGGCGGCGTTGCCGGCGGGGGTCGATCCGTGCGGCGAGAATGGCGAGTTTCACACCCTGGCCTATGATGGCCCCATGTTCTCCCGTCCGCTCGGCATTCGGGTCGGCGAGACAGTGCTGCGCGACGGTTTTGTCTTTACCGATCTGCTGCCAATCGAGGATTAATTATCGGGCGTCAAATGCTCCCTTTTGCAGGAGCATTCACAGATTTGAGAGGCGGGATGGGGGCACTATTGGCCCCCTCTTTTGATTCAAGATGACAACCTGCCTTATGAAACACATCTCTCGTCCGGCGCTGCTTGCCTCCTTGCTGGCTGCGGCCCTCTCTCTGCCTGCCGTGGCGGGTCAA
>NZ_JRJY01000008.1:82123-93568 GCF_000801015.1 Aeromonas sp. ZOR0001
CTACCGTTCAGCCGATCCCTGCCGGTGTCACCACCGTCACTCTGGCCCAGCAGGCACCGATCCACTGGGTATCAGTGGAGCAGATTGCCAAGAGTCTGGATGGCCTGCCCCCGATGGCCGTCGGGTTTGATATCGACGATACCCTGCTCTTCTCCAGCCCGGGTTTTTATCGCGGCAAGCAGGAGTTCTCGCCCAACGACGAGAGCTATCTGAAGAACCCCGCCTTCTGGGAGAAGATGAACAATGGTTGGGATGCGTTCAGCATGCCGAAAGAGGTGGGCAAGGCGCTCATCGCCATGCATCTCAAGCGCGGTGACCACATCTATTTCGTCACCGGTCGCTCGGCCACCAAGACCGAAACCGTGAGCCAGACTCTGCAGCAGACCATGAATATTCCGGCCGACCAGCTCAATCCGGTGATCTTCGCCGGTGATCAGCCGGGCCAGAACAACAAGGTTCAATGGCTCAAGGATAAGCAGATGAAGCTCTTCTACGGCGACGCCGATGGAGATATCAAGGCAGCGCAGGAGGTCGGCATTCGCGGCATTCGTCTGCTGAGGGCCGCCAACTCCAGCTATCGGCCACTGCCGTTGGCAGGGGCGCTGGGGGAAGAGGTGATCATCAACTCCCAGTTCTGATCCGGAGCGGATCCATGCAAAAGGGCGGGGCCATTGGCACCCGCCCTTTTTGCATCCGTCATCCAGCTCGGGTCAGTCGTCTGCCCACGGCATCTCGGGCAGGCTGTCGAGAAACTCGCCGTAACGGGTCAGATTGAAGGGGCCCTGATCGGCCTCCATCGCCATCAGCTCGGCACCGAGGGCGCAGGCGATATATTGCAGCGCCTCTTCTCGCGGGGTGCCCTTCATTACCAGCCGCATCAGGGTCGCCTTCACATGGGGCGGGTGACCGTCGTTGAGCTGGTTCTCCACCATCTCCAGCAGCGCGTCTTCATCAAAAAATTCCTGAGTGTCGTTCATGGGATATCCGCAACAGTGAATGTGGCGGCCAGTATAGCCTGAATGTGACTAACACCTTGAATGACCAGCGAATAAACAATCCGATGGGGAGGCCATTTGTTACCCATAATTAGGAGGAGTTTGCCAAGGCAAACAGGTTGGAACACAGATAACATGGATGGACACGCCTATGCCCACGATAGATTCCCTGCTGGCCGAGCCCAAGCTACTGCCCCAGATCCCGGAAGTGATGCGCGATTTGATCCAGACCTTCAATGAAAAGGATCCGGATCTGCTCAAGATCAGCAAGTTGATCAACAAGGACCCTGTCATCTCCGCCAAGTTGCTGCGGCTGGCCAACTCGGCCAAATTCGGCAGCAGTCGTCAGATCGGCACCGTCAATGAAGCCGCGGTGCGGCTGGGGTTGGCGATGGTGCGCAACATGGTGCTGGCCTGCGGGCTCACCGAGTCGGTCACTGCGGTACCCGGCATTGACCTCAAACATTTCTGGGGCTGCGTCTTCAATGTGGCGGAGCTGGCCCGTCGTCTGGCGGTGAAGAAGGGGATGAAGGGGGATGAGGTCTTTACCTGCGCCCTGCTCTACGATCTCGGCCGCTTGGTGATGCACGTAGGCTTGCCGGAAAACACCGTCCATCACATCCACGATCTGGAGTTGCACAAGGGACGGGCCAAGGCGGAAGAGCTGGTGGTCGGCTTCAATTATGCCCAGGTCGGGGCGGCTATGGCACGCTACTGGAAGTTCCCCGAGACCATCAGCAATGCGGTGGAGTATCACTACAACCCCATGCTGGCCAAGGAGTTCTCTCCCGAGGCCGGGTTGATCCATCTGGCGATCGTGTTGGCAGCGCAATCCGATGTGGGGGAAGAGGCGCCGCCCGAGTGGCCCCACAAGGTGGCAGATGCGCTGGGGTTGAGCTGGGCCGATTGCGCTGCCCAGTTCACTGCACTGCGGGAGCAGGGTAATGGCTATGCCGGGTTGCTGGCTGCCTGAGCCCGTTTATCCCATTTCATCAGGGGCCAACATGGCCCCTTTTTCATGGCCGATGGCGCCACAGGCTTGCCAGCCCTGGAGTGACGGGGCACTCTTTGCCCTTCACTTTCCGTTTGAGAGCCCTTGCCATGATTGCCTCCTCCCGCCTGATCCTGCGCGAAATGATCGCCACCGATGCCCCCTTCATCCTTGAGCTGCTCAATGACGGCGACTTTTATCGTTACATCGGTGATCGGGGCATTCGCACCCTGGAGCAGGCGCAGGAGTATATCCAGCAGGGACCGGCGGTCAGCTATGCCCGCTATGGTCACGGACTCTATCTGGTGGAGCGCAAGGAGGACGGTGCCAGCCTCGGTATCTGCGGTTTGATCAAGCGCGATACCCTGGAGCAGGTCGATATCGGTTACGCCTTCCTGCCGCAATATCGCGGTCAGGGCTACGCCATTGAAGCGGCGCATGCCGCCCTTGCCGATGGCAAAAGCCGGTTGGGGATCGGGCAGGTAGTTGCCATCGTCACTCCGGGCAACGAGCGATCCATCGGCCTGCTGGCCAAGTTGGGGCTGGTGCGCAGTCGACTGGTCAAGTTGAGCGAAGATGCCGATGAGTGCCTGCTGCTGGAGCAGTGACCAAGGTCAGAGAGCTGAAAAGCAAATGGCGAGGTGGCTGTCAGGCTGAGTGACAAGCAAGAGGCCTGATCTGGCGAAAGGCGTGAGAGAAGCAAAGAGGCCGCCGTGAGTTGCGGCCTGTCTGCATCGGGCGCTGCCGGAGGGCAGGCAGGATCAGTTGAGGTCTTCGATGGAGAACTCGCCAGCGATACCATCACAGGAGATGGCGAAACCGCCGCTGAAGCGGGTGCTGAACTGGATCAGAAACGCATCATTGTCGTGCTCTTGCACAGGCAGGTTGATGGGCTTGCTGCGACGCAGGGGCTTGTGTGTTTGTACTGCTTTCATCATGGTATTTCTCTATATAAATTAGGTGTTTGCTCCTTGTATTGGCAAATGTCAGGTCAATGGGCGCGGTCGATTGGGTGAACGACAAGCGCGCAGGAATACCCAGCCCGGTTAAAGGGCGTCTGCACTTTCAAGGAATATGCTGATGCATAAATCAAATTGGGTGGGCAGATCGGGTCTGCACCGTGAGAGCCGGGCAACGCAGGCAGACAGCCTGACGGTTCTCAAGGCGAGTAAATCAGAAGAAGGTTATGCGGGTACTGGCAGGATTCATCGTGAGGTGAAGCATTGCAGGGTAAACATAAACAGGGCTGATTAACTAGCCGACGCGCATTCTCTCCTCGAAATGAATAAAAAGCAAACAATAATTTGCCGATGTTGAAGTCAGTACGCTTTTCCTCTGTGTAATCAAGGTGCTATCAGCAGCAAATATCCGCAGCTATCCGCCATAAAAAGAGGGCTCCCGACGGGAGCCCTCTCTCATTCTGCAATCAGCACAGTGGGCCGACTCAGTAGTCGCCACAGGCCTTCTTGGCAGCCGTGATCATCGGGGTGATGGTCATGCCTTGCACCACGATGGAGAACATCACCACCGAGTAGGTCATCACCAGGATGACCTGACGCAGGTCGACGCCATGTTCCGGGATCATCATGACGCCGGAGGGGAGTGCCAGTGCCATCGCCATCGCCAGACCACCGCGCAGGCCACCCCAGGTGAGGATCCGTACCGAGAAGGTGTTGTAATTGCGGAATCGGCGGAAAGCCACATAGGGCAGCGACACGCTGATAAAGCGGGCGCCCAGGCAGAGCGGCACCGCAATGACCAGCAGGATCCAGTCACGCCAGGCGAGATCCAGCAGTACCAGCGCCAGACCGATCAGCAGGAACAACAGGGCGTTGAGGAACTGGTCCATCAACTCCCAGAAGTGATCCAGGTGATGGCTGCTCTGCTCGGAGAAGCCGGAGTGACGGGTCCAGTTGCCGATCATGATGCCGGTGACCACCATGGCCAGTGCGCCGGAGACGCCGATCATGTTGGCAAAGGCAAAACCGGCGGTCGGGATACAGAGAGTCAGCAGCAGCTCCAATGAACCGTCATCGGTGGCGCTGATCATCACGTGAGCGATGAGGCCCAGCACGGCGCCAAACAGGATGCCACCGAGGGCTTCGTGCAGGAACAGACCGGCCACGCTACCGAAGGTGGGCTCGACACCGCCAAAGGCGACGGCAAACACGGTAGCGAAGATGACGAGGCCAACACCGTCGTTGAACAGGGATTCCCCTTCGATCTGGATGGCGATCTGGGGTGGCGCTTTCATCTTCTTGACGATGGCCAGTACGGCAATCGGGTCAGTGGGGGAGATCAGCGCGCCAAACAGCATGCAGTAGACCAGCGGCAACTCCCAGCCCAGCAGCTTGGCGATAAACCAGAAGCCGTAGCCGATGAGGAAGGTGGAGAGCAGGGTGGCAATGATGGCCAGAATGGTGATCTCCCACTTCTGGCTACGCAGCGCCTTGAGGTTGATGCCAAGGCCACCGGCGAACAGCAGGAAGCCCAGAATCCCCTTCAGCAGGAAGTTCTGGAAGTCGATGCTCTCCATGGTCTTGACGGCGAGAGGTTCCAGATTGAACCAACCCAGTTTGCCAAACAGCACCAGCAGTGCGGAGATCAGCATGGAGCCCGCAGTAATGGCGATGGTGGTCTGGATCTTCACAACATACTGGTTGGCAAAGGCGATAAAAATCGCCAACGCTGCCAGAAAACAGAGTGTGTAGTAGACGCTCATAGTTATTTTTTTCTCGTTGGTAGACAGCAAGCACGTATCCCTATGCAGGACGGGCATAGGTTACTCTCGGGCCCTATGTTACTCATTACCCATAAATGAGTATATGGTGGTGCATTTGGACTGATAGACGGCTAGATTTCCATTTTATTTGTTTGCTGTTAGGATGCTGTTTACGCAGTTGCATGGATGTAAGAGGAACACGCGGTGTCGAACGTAATGTCGAGCAGAGAGCCGAGCAAGCAGTCGGACGTAACAAAGAAGCTGGAAGCCTGCCTCAGGGAGCGGATCCTGATCATCGACGGGGCCATGGGCACCATGATCCAGGGCTACAAACTCGGTGAGGCGGATTATCGGGGTGAGCGGTTTGCCGACTGGCATACCGACATCAAGGGCAACAACGATCTGCTGGTGCTGACCCGTCCGGCGGTGATCCGCGAGATCCACGAGCAGTATTGTGCTGCCGGGGCCGACATTCTCGAGACCAACACCTTCAACGCCACTCGCATCGCCATGGCCGATTACGAGATGGAAGCGTTTTCCGCCGAGATCAACCGTGAAGCCGCCCGTCTGGCCCGCGCCGTGGCCGACGAGTGGACTGCAAAAGATCCCGCCAAGCCGCGTTTCGTGGCAGGGGTGTTGGGCCCCACCAACCGCACCGCCTCCATCTCGCCGGATGTGAACGATCCCGGCAAGCGCAACGTCACCTATGACCAGCTGGTGGCCGCCTACACCGAATCGACCCATGCCCTGATCGAGGGCGGCGCCGACATCATCCTGATCGAGACCATCTTCGATACCCTCAACGCCAAGGCCGCCGCCTTCGCGGTGGAAGGGGTGTTCGAGGCGCTGGGCTACAGCCTGCCGGTGATGATCTCCGGCACCATTACCGATGCCTCCGGCCGAACCCTCTCCGGCCAGACCACCGAAGCCTTCTACCACTCGCTGCGCCACGTAAAGCCGGTGTCGTTCGGCCTCAACTGTGCGTTGGGGCCCGATGAGCTTCGCCAATATGTGGAGGAGTTGTCTCGCATCAGCGAGACCCATGTCAGTGCCCACCCCAACGCCGGTCTGCCCAATGCGTTCGGTGAGTACGACCTCGATGCGGGTGAGATGGCAGAGCATATCCGCGAGTGGGCCCAGAGCGGCTTCCTCAACATGGTCGGCGGCTGCTGCGGCACCACCCCGACCCATATCCGCGCCATGGCCGATGCCGTGGCGGGCATCAAGCCGCGCGTGCTGCCCGAGCTGCCGGTGGCCTGCCGCCTGTCGGGTCTCGAGCCGCTGATCATCACCCCCGAGTCCATGTTCGTGAACGTGGGGGAGCGCACCAACGTTACCGGTTCAGCCAAGTTCAAGCGGCTGATCAAAGAGGGGCTCTACGACGAGGCGCTCGACGTTGCCAAGCAGCAGGTAGAGAACGGTGCCCAGATCATCGACATCAACATGGACGAGGGGATGCTTGACGCCGAAGCGGCCATGGTGCGCTTCCTGAACCTCATCGCCGGTGAGCCGGATATCGCCCGGGTGCCGGTGATGATCGACTCCTCCAAGTGGGAGGTGCTGGAAGCGGGCCTCAAGTGCGTGCAGGGCAAGCCGGTGGTCAACTCCATCTCCATGAAAGAGGGGGAGGAGAAGTTCATTCAGCAGGCGAAACTGCTGCGCCGCTACGGCGCCGCCGTCATCGTGATGGCGTTCGATGAAGCGGGGCAGGCCGATACCCGCGCCCGCAAGTTCGAGATCTGCCAGCGTGCCTACCGGATCCTGGTGGATCAGGTCGGTTTCCCGCCGGAAGACATCATCTTCGACCCCAACATCTTCGCGGTAGCGACCGGCATCGACGAGCACAACAACTACGCGGTGGACTTCATCGAGGCGGTGAAGGACATCAAGACGCACCTGCCCCACGCCATGATCTCCGGCGGCGTCTCCAACGTCTCGTTTTCGTTTCGCGGCAACGAGCCGGTGCGCGAAGCCATTCACGCCGTCTTCCTCTACCACGCCATCAAGAACGGCATGGATATGGGGATCGTCAACGCCGGTCAGCTCGCCATCTATGAAGACATTCCGGCGGAGCTGAAAGAGAAGGTCGAGGCGGTGGTGCTCAACCTCAATGACAATGCCACCGAGGAGCTGCTGGCCATCGCCGAGAAGTATCGCGGTGCCGGTGCCCAGGCTGAGGATCCGCGGGATCAGGAGTGGCGCAGCTGGCCGGTGGGCAAGCGGCTGGAGCACGCACTGGTCAAGGGGATCACCGACTTTATCGAAGAGGATACCGAAGAGGCGCGCGCTGGCGCCGAGAAGCCGCTGCACGTCATCGAAGGGCCGTTGATGGATGGCATGAACGTGGTCGGCGACCTGTTCGGCGCGGGCAAGATGTTTCTGCCGCAGGTGGTGAAGTCAGCGCGGGTGATGAAGCGGGCGGTGGCCTATCTGCAGCCCTATATCGAGGCGGAAAAGTCGGGCGGCTCCAGCAATGGCAAAATCGTGCTGGCCACCGTCAAGGGTGATGTGCACGACATCGGCAAGAACATCGTCGGGGTGGTGCTGCAGTGCAACAACTTCGAGATTGTTGACCTCGGGGTCATGGTCTCCTGCGAGATGATTCTCAAGACTGCGCGGGAGGTCGGCGCCGATATCATCGGGCTGTCGGGTCTCATCACCCCGTCGCTGGACGAGATGGTGCACGTGGCCAAGGAGATGGAGCGTCAGGGCTTCAAGCTGCCGCTGCTGATCGGCGGCGCGACCACCTCCAAGGCGCACACTGCGGTGAAGATCGAACAGAACTACTCGGAGCCCGTGGTCTATGTCTCCAACGCCTCCCGTGCGGTGGGGGTGGCCCAGAGCCTGCTCAGTCCGGATCTCAAGGAGGCGTTTGTCGCCCGCATCGACAAGGAGTACGAGATTGCCCGGGATCAGCATGCCCGCAAGCAGCCGCGCTCCCGCCCGGTCAGTCTGGCCCATGCCCGCGCCAACCGGCATCAGCTGGATTGGGTTGGCTACCAGCCACCCAAGCCCCGCGAGCTTGGGGTGCAGAAGTTCGAAGATGTGCCCATTTCGGTGTTGCGCCCCTACATCGACTGGACACCGTTCTTCCTCAGCTGGGAGCTGGCGGGCAAATTCCCGCGCATCCTCGAGGACGAGATCATCGGCGAGGAGGCGACCAAGCTGTTTGCCGACGCCAACGCCATGCTGGACCAGCTGGAAAAAGCTCAGAGCGTGCGCTGCGCCGGGGTGGTCGGCCTGTTCCCGGCCAACGCGGTAGGAGACAGCATCGAGGTCTACAGCGACGAGTCGCGCACCGAGGTCATCAAGGTGCTGCACCATCTGCGCCAGCAGAGCGAGAAGCAGGGCTTCCCCAACTACTGTCTGGCGGACTATGTGGCGCCGAAAGAGAGCGGCAAGCCCGACTGGATCGGCGCCTTCGCGGTGACCGGCGGCATCGGTGAGGAGGCCATCGCCAAGGCCTACAAGGCGCAGCATGACGACTACAACGCCATCCTGATTCAGGCGGTGTGCGACCGTCTGGCCGAGGCCTTTGCCGAGTACCTGCACGAACAGGTGCGCAAGGTGCACTGGGGTTATGCTCCCGACGAGGCCCTTAGCAACGAGGAGCTCATTCGCGAGAACTATCAGGGCATCCGCCCGGCCCCCGGTTATCCGGCCTGCCCGGAGCACACCGAGAAGGGGAGCATCTGGGAACTGCTGGATGTCGAGCAGGCTATCGGCATGCAGCTCACAGAATCCTACGCCATGTGGCCGGGTGCGGCGGTGTCGGGCTGGTACTTCTCCCATCCCGAGAGCAAATACTTCGCGGTGGCGCAGATCCAGCAAGATCAGGTGGAAGATTACGCCGCCCGCAAGGGGATGACGCTGGCAGAGGCCGAGCGCTGGCTGGGGCCAAACCTGAACTGATTCCCGCGTGACATCGGTTGATCTTTAACGAGAAACGGCGGCATCCTTGCTCGGGTTGAACAACCTGCGCAGAGCCGCCGTTTAACCTGTTGGTCACAGTGATGTGGTAGCGTGCGGTTTGGTGTGGTTTGTCTTGTTGTCAGGATAAACAATTGGCGTTGTCTTGGCGCTGTGGCACCTTATACTCTCCCGCCCCATCCTGCCCAGGCACAGCCTTCTAGCGGAATTGTCATGAAGATCGCCATTTTATCCCGTGAGCCGAAAAACTACTCCACCCGCCGTCTGGTCGAGGTGGCGCAGGCGCGCGGTCATCAGGTAGAGGTGCTCGACACCCTGCGCTGCTATATGAATATCGCTTCCCACAACCCCTCCATTCACTACGAGGGTGGGGAGCTGGGAAGTTATGACGCCGTGATCCCGCGGATCGGGGCCAGCATTACCGCCTACGGCACCGCCGTGCTGCGCCAGTTCGAGATGATGAACACCATGGCCCTCAACAGCTCGGTGGCCATCAGCCGTTCCCGCGACAAGCTGCGGGCGATGCAACTGCTCTCCCGCCATGGCATCGGCCTGCCCATCACCGGCTATGCCCACAGCACCCACGACGTGCCCGACCTCATCACCATGGTGGGCGGGGCGCCGCTGGTGGTGAAGCTGCTGGAGGGAACCCAGGGGATTGGCGTGGTGCTCTGCGAGACTCAGAAGGCCGCCGAGAGCGTGATCGAGGCCTTTATCCAGACCAACAACAACATTCTGGTGCAGGAGTATATTCGCGAGGCCAATGGCGCCGACATCCGCTGTCTGGTGGTCAACGGCAAGGTGGTGGCCGCCATGCGCCGTCAGGCCCAGCCGGGGGAATTTCGCTCCAACCTGCACCGTGGCGGCACCGCCGAGGCGATCAAGATCACCCCGGAAGAGCGCGCGACCGCCGTGCAGGCCGCCAAGATCATGGGGCTGGATGTGGCGGGGGTGGATATCCTGCGTAGCGCCCGTGGCCCGCTGGTGCTGGAGGTCAACTCCTCCCCCGGCTTGCAAGGGGTGGAAGCCGCCTCCGGCAAGGATGTGGCGGGCAAGATCATCGAGTTCCTCGAACTCAAGGCGAGTCGCAAGAACAAACCGGCGGAGTGAGCCTCAGGCTTGCATCTGTCAGATAGAAACAGGGCGCCCTTGGGCGCCTTGTTTTATTGGTATGAATCCTTTTATATCTGGTCAGGTTTATGTGGGCTGCTTTCCCCCAATTGCGCAAGATAGCACTCAAGATTACTTGTGACTTTCTGCAGAACCCTTGGTAGATATGGAATTAGATCTGTGAATTCAGACTGTTCTGGGCCGCCATGATAGTGTCTACAGTGCTCAAGGATGGCGTCTTGCTCTTCTGTTGTAAGCAGCTTCAATGGGTCACGGTTGTTGTAATCATGTAAGTTGGATAAGTGAATGAATGCGCACCCAAATTTATAAACTGATTGAGTCCAGCCTTGGAGCTGCTGAGCTAGCTCAACCATTTCTCGGTCTGTTACGTTGCCTCTACGATTAGATTGCTGCCATTTTCGGCCATTTACTGAATCCTCTATCAGTTGAGTTTGTCTGGATGGCTCTTGGCTTAGTAAGTAAATGACTCGCACCATTGAGTCTAATTCTTGCCGAAGTACAGCAATCATTTGGCTTGGGATATTCGCAGCACTAAGAACCTCCATTGCCCTTATATGTTCATTGGAACGATGACGTATTTGCCGGATAAAGATTTCTTTTTCACTCATGTGAATTGGACCTCATCTCTAATTGGGCGCTAAATACGCCATCCTCGAGCCGGGTATCGATCTGCCAGCCTAGCTTCTCGCAGATGCGCTGGATGATGGTGAGGCCACAGCCGTAGCCGAGGATCTGATCCGGCGCCGCCGCCGTAGGGTTGCTGATGATGAGCACCGGGCCACACAGCTCGATGTCGATATGTCCCTCGGCGTAGCTCAGGGCATTTTTCAGCAGGTTGCCGAGGGCGATGGCGAGCAGGGAGAGGGGGGCGTTTACTTCGCTGCTCTCGTCCAGATTAAGCCGGATATCGAGGGCCTCCCGCTGCAACAGCGGAGCGAGGCGGGCCAGCTCCTGACGGATCAGCGGGGTCACCTGCTGCAGCGGTCGCTCCACTGCCTCCTTGCGGCCCAGCAGCAGGAAGGTCTCGGTGAGCAGTGCCATCTCGTCAGCGGCGGCGCGGATGCGGGTGGTGGCGCGGGCGGCTGGCGCGGGCAGATCCGTCACCTTGCCGAGCAGGGCCGCCGAGCCCTGGATCACCATGTTGGGGGTGCGTAGCTCGTGGCTGGCGAAGCGACTGAACTCCTGCTCGCGAGCGAACACTGCACTCACCTCCTGCTTGCCGGCCAGCAACGCCAGCTCGATGTCCCGCAGCTCCTGCCAGGGGGCGTCGGGCTCGAAATCCGCCTGATCCGGGGTGAGGTGGGCGACCCTCTGTTGCAGCCGTTGCAGCGGCCCTGTGATATGGCGTACCAGCCAGATACCGAAGCCGAGGCAGCCCAGCAGCAGGGTCACCCCGATCAGCCGGGTGGCCAGATGCAGCTTGTCTTCGTAGGGGTCGAGGTAGTCGTCAGCGTCGTCGTTGAACACCAGATAGAGCAGTCCCTCGCCGGAGGGGTGACGGGCCACCAGAAAGTGTTTGTCCTCCTTGCCCAGCTGATGCTCGAAAAAGCCGGGAGTCTGGTAGGGCTTCAACCACTTCGGCAGGCGTCCCGCCTCGGTCCAGTAGCTGGAGAACTGTCTGGGGCTCGGGGCGGCGGCCGCCGGGCCGAGTCGCAGCCAGTCATCGCTGTAGCGGG
>NZ_JRJY01000008.1:93645-95591 GCF_000801015.1 Aeromonas sp. ZOR0001
TCCAGCCAGTGGCGCAGGCTCAGCTCCTCCATCTTGTCTTCGGCCACCAGCATCAGGCCGGAGAGCAGGATCAGCAGCACCACCCCGGCGCCGCCGAGCGCCATGATCAGGCGGCGGCGCAGGCTCGGCAGGCTCATGCGCTCACCAGTCGGTAGCCCTGGCCGTGCAGGGTCTCCAGCATGGGAGTGGGGAAGGGTTTGTCGAGTGCGTTGCGCAGGGCATAGATATGGCTGCGCAGGGCATCGGAGTCGGGCTCCTCATCCCCCCAGACGGTGTCGAGCACCTCCTGACGGCTGACGATGGCGGGGGCGCGGCGGGCCAGCAGGGCGAGGATCCGGAACGGGATCTTGCCGAGCTTGAGGGGCTCACCGGCGCGGGTGGCGCGGCCGCTGGCGACATCGACCGTCAGATCGCCAAAGCTGATGGCCCCCACATCGCCGCGCGGGCCACGCAGGCTCAGAGCTTGCAGCCGTACCTCCAGCTCCTCCATGGCGAACGGCTTGACCAGATAGTCGTCGCCACCGGCCTTGAACCCCGCCAGCTTGTCCTCCAGGCTGTCGCGGGCGGTGAGAAACAGCACGGGAGTGGCAATCCCCTGCTCGCGCAGGCGCGCCACCGTGCTGAGGCCATCGAGGCGCGGCATCATCACATCCATGATGATGACGTCGAAACGCTGATCCTCCAGCAGTTGCAGCGCCGCCTGACCGTGATAGGCACAATCGAGGCGGTGACCGGCCAGCTCCAGATAATCCATGATGGTTTCCGCCACCTGAGGATTGTCTTCCACTACCAAAATCTTCATGCTTTGCTCTCCTGGTTGGCGAGCGTTTCACGCTCTTTTCACACCGGATTCGGCATCCTGTTTGCCAGTGTAACCCCGAGGATCCCTGATGAAGAAGTCTCTCTGCGCCCTTCTGTTGCTGATCTTGTTGCCACTTGGCACCGCACAGGCGACCGAATTCAAACTGACCGGCCGCACCACCTGGCAGCTTGGCCAGTTGATGGTCAACGGCATGCCGTTCGTGATCGACGACCAGACCCGCTTCAAGGATTGGCTCAACGAGGATGACCTCGGCGGTACCTGGGTCGAGATGAAGGGGGTGGTGGAGAACGGCGTGCGCTATGTGCGCAAGGTCGAGGCCCTCGACGAAGATGACAAGGACGAAATGGATCTGGAGGGGCCGGTCGAAGGGGGGCGGATCTGGGGCTACACCACCTCGGATAACAGTCTGGCGCCGTTTGAAGGGCGCTGGCTCGAGCTGGAGTGCAAGTTTGACGGCATGCGCCTGAGCCGCTGCCGCGAGGATGACTGATCCGATCTCTGCGTTCCGATTAGAAATGCTCCCGAATGAAGCCCATGCTTGTCCTGCATGGGCTTTTTGTTCAGGGACGAACGAAGATGGAACAATCGAGAAAGTGGTGTGCATGGATGCTGGGTGTGCCGCTCTGGGCGGCGCAGGCGGGAGCCGACGAATTGTGGCTGGTGGAGCTGGAGTACAGCGACGGCATCCGCCTGCAATTTCAGGGGGCCGAGGTGGAGCTGGGCAGTGCCGCCGTCTGGCGGCAGGGGGAGATTTGGCCACAGCCACTCAAACCCGGCGACCAGCTCGCCCTGCTGGTGGCCGATGGCGTTGCCACCCGGATTGAGCTGCTGGCCGCCAGAGCCCCGCTGGCCAATCAGCCCTGGCAGCGGGCGCAAGATCGCCTGCAATCCTTCGATGACCGGCAGCTCACGTTGGCCACCCTGGGCACTGTGCCACTCAATCCGCAGGTGCGCTGGGTCAACGGCTCGGTCGCCGATCTGCACGCCGGGAGCGAGCTGGTATTGATCCGTTCGGCGGATGGAATATTGCAGGGAATTGAAGTGATCAATCCGGAAGAGTAATTCAGCATCTTCTTATTTAATATGGTTTCACCATATTGTGGCAGCCATTAAATAATGGCTG
>NZ_JRJY01000008.1:95766-117010 GCF_000801015.1 Aeromonas sp. ZOR0001
TAAAGTTATCACTCTAATTATTTTCTTATACCAACATTATTTTGTTTGTCATGGATGTTTTTTGGTGGTTTATTTTATTTGTGTCAGGTTTTGTCGGAGTCCATACCTGTCAAATGAAAAAGGATGTTTCTACACAATAACAATTATCGTATGTCTGAAAGAGGGATAAATGATGAATAGAATAATTACCGCCAATCTGGCGTTTTTGGCGTCTTCATTGATGCTCGCTCAGGTGCAGGCGGCTGAACCTGTCTACCCTGATCAGGTCAAGTGGGCGGGCCTTGGCACGGGCCTCTGTGCCAGTGGTTACCGTCCTCTGACCCGCGATGAAGCCATGAGTATCAAGGGTAATCTGGTCAGCCGCATGGGGCAGTGGCAGATCACCGGGCTGGCGGATCGTTGGGTGATTATGGGGCCGGGATATAATGGCGAAATCAAACAGGGCACTGCCGGAGAAACCTGGTGTTATCCCAACTCACCGGTTTCCGGAGAAATACCAACACTCTCTGACTGGAATATTCCGGCAGGTGATGAGGTCGATGTGCAATGGCGTCTTGTCCACGACAATGATTATTTTATCAAGCCGGTCAGTTATCTCGCTCATTATTTGGGATACGCCTGGGTGGGTGGAAATCATAGCCCCTATGTCGGGGAAGATATGGATGTTACCCGGGTTGGCGATGGCTGGTTGATAAAGGGAAATAATGACGGCGGCTGCTCCGGATATCGTTGTGGGGAGAAGAGTTCCATCAAGGTAAGCAACTTCTCATATACCCTGGAACCCGACTCCTTCAGCCATGGTCAGGTCACCGAGAGCGGCAAGCAGCTGGTCAAGACCATCACGGCCAATGCGACCAACTACACCGACCTGCCCCAGCAGGTGGTGGTGACCCTGAAGTACGACAAGGCCACCAACTGGTCGAAGACCGACACCTACAGCCTGAGCGAGAAGGTGACCACCAAGAACAAGTTTCAGTGGCCGCTGGTGGGTGAGACCGAACTGGCCATCGAGATCGCTGCGAGCCAGAGCTGGGCCTCCCAGAAAGGGGGCTCGACGACCGAGACCGTCTCGGTTGAAGCACGCCCCACGGTGCCGCCTCACTCCAGCCTGCCGGTGCGGGTTGCCCTATACAAGTCCAACATCTCCTACCCCTACGAGTTCAAGGCCGAGGTCAATTATGACCTGACCATGAAGGGCTTCCTGCGTTGGGGCGGCAATGCCTGGTATACCCATCCTGAGAATCGCCCCACCTGGGAGCACACCTTTGCCGTCGGCCCGTTCCGCGACAAGGCCAGCAGCATCCGCTATCAGTGGGACAAGCGTTATATCCCGGGTGAAGTGAAGTGGTGGGACTGGAACTGGACCATCAGCGAGTATGGTTTGTCGACCATGCAGAATAACTTGGGTCGTGTGCTGCGCCCGATCCGTTCGGCGGTGACCGGTGACTTCTATGCCGAGAGCCAGTTTGCCGGCGATATCGAAATCGGTCAGCCCCAGACCCGTTCCGCGAAGGCTGCCCAGTTGCGCAGTGCCTCTGCCGATGAGGTGGCGCTTACCGGTGTGGATCTGGACAGCGAGGCCCTTGCCAACGAAGGGTTTGGCAACGTATCCCTGACCATAGTTCCGGTTCAATAACCTCCCTCGCAGGCCCCTTTCATAGGGGCCTGTTTCTGTTCTGCGCAAGACGCTGCTCTTGCTCTGTGTCCCTCGATTTTCCCTCTTTTTCTCCTCTTGTCCCTGAATGATCACAGCGGGAACCTGTGGCGTGCCAAGGTGATGCCAACGCAGGTTTGACCTCTGTTTGGGGTGGCCCCGTGAGCGAGGCATCGTTCACTCATTTGTTGAAAGAGGCGTGTTGGCCAGATTGTTAACGGCTTGTGCTTTAAATTTTCCCCCTTATACTGGCGCCATCTTGTCGGAGTGCTGACCGTCGAACGACGCGAAGCTGAGACCGTTAATTCGGGATCCGTGGAACCTGATCAGGTTAAAACCTGCGAAGGGAACAAGGGTAACTTGCGGGTTACCGCGCCGGAGGAGGGACAAGCCTCTTCCGCTCATCGAAGGGATCACCCTTGATGGGTCAGGGCGCACAGGAGGGAGTCTGTCCCGTCCGGTTGTCCAGCACGTGGGGCGCCTTGCCCACAGCGTGCAGAGAGCGGGAAGCGGCAGTACAGTAGCGCTGAGATCCATCCCGCGCGCACTCCCTCCCGAGATAAACACCCCGCCGCAAGTTCATCTTCTCCTCGAACTCCAGACAAGCAAACACCCATAACTTCAACCAGTTAATGTGAGTTTTGCTATGTCTACTTCTGTATCTGATACCGCCAAATCCAGCCGCCGCGAGCAGCGATCCAGCGCTCAGGCCTTTATCGACAGCCTCAAGGGGATGGCTCACCCCAACTCCCGCCGCATCTTTATCGAAGGCTCCCGTGCCGATATCCGTGTTCCCCTGCGGGAGATCCAGCTGGCCGATACCTTCGTCGGCGGCACCAAAGAAAATCCCCAATTCGAGCCCAACGAGCCGGTGCCGGTCTACGACACTTCTGGCCGTTACGGGGAGGAGGGGGTCGCCATCGACGTGCGCCGTGGCCTGCCGCGCCTGCGGGAGAACTGGGTGCTGGAGCGCGATGATACCGACGAACTGCCGGGGCTCAGCTCCACCTTCACTCAGGAGCGGCTGGCTGACGAGGGGCTGGATCACCTGCGCTTCGAACATCTGCCAAAGCCGCGCCGCGCCAAGCCGGGTCGCCGGGTCACCCAGCTCCACTACGCCCGGGCCGGTATCGTCACCCCCGAGATGGAATTTATCGCCATTCGCGAGAACATGGGTCGCGAGCGGGTGCGCTCTGAACTGTTGCGCACCCAGCATCCGGGCCGCGATTTTGGTGCCCGTTTGCCCCAGAACATCACCCCCGAATTCGTGCGCGATGAGGTGGCCGCCGGTCGTGCCATCATCCCCAGCAACATCAACCACCCGGAAGCGGAGCCGATGATCATCGGCCGCAATTTTCTGGTGAAGATCAACGCCAACATCGGCAACTCGGCGGTCACCTCCAGCATCGAAGAGGAGGTGGAGAAGCTGGTCTGGTCGACCCGCTGGGGCGCCGACACCGTGATGGATCTCTCCACCGGTCGCTACATCCACGAGACCCGCGAGTGGATCCTGCGCAACAGCCCGGTCCCCATTGGTACCGTGCCCATCTATCAGGTGCTGGAGAAGACCAACGGCATCGCCGAAGAGCTCACCTGGGTGCTGTTCCGCGACACCCTGCTGGAGCAGGCCGAGCAGGGGGTGGACTATTTCACCATCCACGCCGGCGTCCTGCTGCGCTTCGTGCCGATGACCGCCAAGCGCCTCACCGGCATCGTCTCGCGTGGCGGCAGCATCATGGCCAAGTGGTGCCTCTCCCACCATAAAGAGAACTTCCTCTACCAGCACTTCCGCGAAATCTGCGAGATCTGCGCCGCCTATGACGTGGCCCTGTCGCTGGGCGACGGTCTGCGCCCCGGCTCCGTCTATGACGCCAACGACGAGGCCCAGTTCGCCGAGCTGCGTACCCTGGGTGAGCTGACCAAGATCGCGTGGGAGTACGACGTGCAGGTGATGATCGAAGGGCCGGGTCACGTGCCGATGCACATGATCGAGCGCAACATGACCGAGCAGCTGGAGCATTGCCACGAGGCGCCCTTCTATACCCTTGGCCCGCTCACCACCGACATCGCACCGGGTTACGATCACTTCACCTCCGGCATCGGTGCGGCGCTCATCGGCTGGTACGGCTGCGCCATGCTCTGCTACGTCACCCCCAAGGAGCATCTGGGGCTGCCCAACAAGGAGGATGTGAAGCAGGGGCTCATCACCTACAAGATCGCCGCTCACGCCGCGGACCTTGCCAAGGGGCACCCGGGCGCCCAGATCCGCGACAACGCCATGTCCAAGGCGCGTTTCGAGTTTCGCTGGGAGGATCAGTTCAATCTGGCCCTCGACCCCGACACCGCCCGCGCCTATCACGACGAGACCCTGCCGCAGGAGTCCGGCAAGGTGGCCCACTTCTGCTCCATGTGCGGGCCCAAGTTCTGCTCCATGAAGATCACCCAAGACGTGCGCGATTACGCGGCGAAGCTGGAAGCCGTGGAGATCAAGCTGGTCGGCATGGATGGCCAGCAGGAGCAGGTGGTGGCCGAGGTGGAGAGCGGCATGGCCCGCATGGCTGAGACTTTCAAGGAGACCGGCGGCGAGATCTACCATCAGGCGGCGGCGCTGAAACAGGCCGCAGGGGAGGAGGCGTGAGCAGCGCAAGCGGGGCTGTCAGCCCCGCCGACCTGCCGCCCGCGACGGACTCTCGCCCAGTTGTCTGGACCATCGCCGGTTCAGACTCCGGCGGCGGTGCCGGCATTCAGGCCGACTTGCACACATTGCACGACCTTGGCGTGCACGGCTGTTCGGTTATCTCCGCCATCACCGCCCAGAACTCGGTGGCGGTGAAGATGGTTGACCCCGTGCTGATGCAGACCTTCACCGCCCAGATCGATGCCCTCGGCGTCGATCTGCCGCCCGCCGCCATCAAGATCGGTCTGCTGCCGACCCGGCTCCATGTGGAGGTACTGGCCCGCCGACTGGCAACTATCGAGGCTCCCTTCGTGGTCTACGATCCGGTGGCCATCGCCAGCACCGGCACCCCGATGGCGGAACCCAATATGCTGGAGGCGGTGCGCGAGCAGCTATTGCCGCGCCTCACCTTGATCACCCCCAACGGCCCCGAACTGGAAGCCCTGACCGGCATTCCCGCGACCAGCCCTGTGCTGGTGCGCTTCGCCGCCCAGCGGCTGCGCGAACTCGGCGCCCGTGCCGTGCTGGTCAAAGGCGGCCATCTGGGCTGGAGCGGGGAGCTGTGTCTGGACTACTACCAGGACGAGACCCGCGAATTCTGGCTGGCGGCGCCGCGCCTGAATACTCGCCACGGCCACGGCACCGGTTGCTGCTACGCCAGCGCCATCGCCGCCGTGGTGGCGCAGGATTATCCGGTGGAGGATGCCATCACCCTGGCGCGTGCCTACCTGCAACAGGGGTTGGCGGCGGCGCAGGGAGTGGGGGCTGGCCCGGGGCCCATCGCCCATCTTGGCTGGCCAGCCGATCTTGCCCACTTCCCCCGCGCCGTGTTGGCGGGTTCAACCCTCGATCGCCGCTTCGGGCTTTATGAAACAAGCAGCGCCCGCCTGCCGGATGGCCCCTTCGCGCCGACCGAACACAACCTCGGCCTCTATCCGGTCGTCGATTCGGTCAAGTGGCTGCGCCGCCTGCTGGGGCAGGGGGTCAAGACCATCCAGCTGCGGATCAAGAATCTGCCCGCCGCAGAGGTGGCACCGGCCATTCGTGATGCTGTGGCGCTTGGTCGCCGCCATGGGGCGCGCCTCTTTATCAACGACTACTGGCAGCAGGCCATCGAGGCGGGCGCCTGGGGCGTACATCTGGGGCAGGAGGATATGGAGACCGCCGATCTCGCCGCCATTCAGGCCGCCGGGCTACGCTTTGGCATCTCCACCCACGGCTACTTCGAGCTGATGCGGGCCCGCGAGCTGGCCCCCTCCTATATTGCGCTGGGTCATATCTTTCCGACCAACACCAAGACGATGCCTTCGCGCCCGCAGGGGCTGCTGCGGCTGCATCGATACCGCGCCCTGATGGCGGAGTGGCCGACGGTGGCCATCGGCGGCATCAGCGAGGAGCGGGTGGCGGCGGTCAAGGCAAGCGGGGTCGGCAGTATCGCGCTGGTCTCGGCCATCACTGCCAGCGACGACTGGCAGGGGGCGACCGAACGGCTGCTCGCGGCAGTGGGGGCGGGGGATGAGCCACGCTCGGCCACCGTTATACGGGAGGCAGAACATGCGCTCTGATGCTGCTTCTCTTAGTGACAAAGAGTATTTGCGATACGGCCGCCAGCTGATGCTGGCGGAAGTGGGCGAAGCAGGGCAGGCACGGCTGAAAGATAAGTCTGTGCTGATCGTGGGCTTGGGCGGGCTCGGTTCGCCGCTTGCCCTCTATCTGGCCGGGGCCGGTGTGGGCACCTTGTGGCTGGCCGATGGCGATACGGTCGATTCCAGCAACTTGCCGCGCCAGATCCTGTTCGATAGCGAGGCGGTCAACCACTCCAAGGCGGAGCTGGCCCGTGAGCGCCTGGCCGCCCACAACCCGCTGGTGGAGCTGATTGCCATTAACCAGCGGCTCGATGCCGCCAGCCTGCCGGAGTTTGTGGCCGAGGTAGATCTGGTGATCGATTGCTGCGACAACCTCGCCACCCGCCATGCCATCAACGCCGCCTGCGTGGCTCAGGGCAAGCCCTGGATCTCCGCCGCCGCAGTGGGGTGGCAGGGGCAGCTGATGGCGCGCACAGGTCCGGATCACGCCTGCTACGCCTGCCTCTATCCGCTGGATACAAAAATCGCCGAGCGCTGTGAGACCAGCGGCGTCACCGGCCCGCTGGTTGGGGTGATGGGCTCCTTGCAGGCGCTGGAGGCACTGAAACTGCTGCTCGGGATGCCGAGCCCGGTGGCTGGCACATTGCGCCGCTTCGATGCCCTGACCCATCAGTGGCAAACCCTCACTCTGGCCCCCGATCCCGATTGCCCTGTCTGCGGGCAGCGCCGATGCCCGACACACGATAAGGAGATCACCCCATGACCTTGACCATTCGACTCAACGATAAAGCCCAGTCGCTGGCGGCAGGGCAGAGCGTGGCCGACCTGCTGGCGGCGCAAGGGGTCAATCCCCAAGGGGTAGCCGTGGCCCTTAACGGCGCCGTGTTGCCCCGTGGCCGCTGGGCCGAGATCCGTCTCAATGACGGAGACGAACTCCATCTCTTCACCGCCATTGCGGGAGGCTGACATGCTGAAAATTGCCGATCACACCTTCTCATCGCGCCTCTTTACCGGCACCGGCAAGTTTGCCCGCCCGGATCTGATGGCCGCTGCCATCGAGGCGAGCGGCTCCCAGCTGGTTACCATGGCCATCAAGCGGCTCGAACCCGGCAAGGCCCACGACGATATCCTGAGCCCCTTGCTGCAACTCGGGGTCAAGCTGCTGCCCAACACCTCCGGCGCCAAGACCGCCGCCGAGGCGGTGTTTGCCGCCCATCTCGCCCGCGAGGCGCTGGGGACGAACTGGCTGAAGCTGGAGATCCACCCCGACCCGCGCTATCTGCTGCCAGACCCCATCGAGACGCTGAAAGCCGCCGAGCAGCTGGTGAAAGAGGGCTTTGTGGTGCTGCCCTACTGCGGTGCGGATCCTGTGCTCTGCAAACGGCTGGAAGAGGTGGGCTGCGCCGCCGTGATGCCGCTCGGCGCCCCCATCGGCTCCAATCAGGGACTGGTGACCCGGGAGTTTCTCTCCATCATCGTCGAGCAGGCCAATGTGCCTGTGGTAGTTGATGCGGGCATAGGTGCACCAAGCCATGCGGCCGCCGCCTTTGAGCTGGGCGCCGATGCCGTGCTGGTCAACACCGCTATCGCGGTGAGCGGCGACCCGGTCGCCATGGGCCGCGCCTTTGCACTCGCCTGTGAGGCTGGCCGCAGTGCCTATGAAGCCGGTCTCGGTGCCCGCGCCCTGCAGGCCCAAGCCTCCAGCCCGCTGACCGATTTTCTGGGGGCGTTATGAGTCATGATGCTGGTGCGATGAGTGACTTCGAGCCTTTTGCACAACCCCAAGTGCGCCCGAGTGATAGCCCCCCTCTCGGCTCTTCACAACATAAGGGAGAGGAGTTGGGGGTGAGGGCTTCGGCTGATTCGGTGCTTGAAGGGGGCGAGCCCTGCACTCCTCCCCCTCCCAAGGGGGAGGCCGGGAGGGGGTTGGATTTTGCCAATCGCTGGCAAGAGCTTGATTGGGACGATATCGGCATGCAGATCCGCGCCAAGACAGCCGCCGATGTAGCGCGAGCCCTGAGCGCACCACGCCGCACCCTGAGCGATTTTATGGCGCTGATCTCGCCAGCCGCCGAGGCGTATCTGCCGCAGATGGCAGCCGAGGCCGAGCGGCTGACTCGCCAGCGCTTTGGCAACACCATTGGCTTCTATGTGCCGCTCTATCTGTCGAACCTTTGCGCCAACGACTGCACCTACTGCGGCTTCTCCATGAGCAACCGCCTCAAGCGCAAGACCTTGAATGCAGAGGAGATTGAGCGCGAGTGTCTGGCCATCAAGGCGCGCGGTTTTGACAGCGTGCTGCTGGTGACCGGCGAGCACGAGCACAAGGTGGGGCTCGCCTATTTTCGCGAGGTGATGCCCATCATCCGCCGCCACTTCAGCACGGTGGGGATGGAGGTGCAGCCCCTCTCGCAGGCCGACTATGCCGAGCTGAAAAGCCTCGGCCTCGACGCCGTCATGGTCTATCAGGAGACCTACCACGCCCCCACCTACGCCCGCCATCACCTGCGTGGCAACAAGCGGGATATCGCATGGCGCCTCGCCACGCCGGATCGGCTCGGCCGCGCCGGTATCGACAAAATCGGGCTGGGGGCGCTCATCGGTCTCTCTGCGGACTGGCGCGCCGACAGCTACTTTGTCGCCGAGCATCTGAGCTGGCTTGAGCGCCACCACTGGCAGAGCCGCTATTCGCTCTCCTTCCCGCGCCTGCGCCCCTGCACCGGTGGGTTGGAGCCTGCCGTGGTCATGTCGGATCGTCAGCTGGCCCAGCTGATCTGCGCCTGGCGCCTCTTCTCTCCCACGCTGGACTTGTCGCTCTCTACCCGCGAGTCCGCCACCTTTCGCAACGGTGCGCTGCGCCTTGGCATCACCCAGATGTCGGCCGAATCGCGCACCCAGCCGGGTGGCTATGCCGAAGGGGATGCAGAGGAGCTGGAGCAGTTCGCCATCCACGACGACCGCCCGGTCGGTGAAGTCGCCGCCGCCGTGCGACAGGCGGGGTTGCAGCCGGTGTTTAAAGATTGGGAACCGTTTTTGGGTCGATAGAGGGTGATTTCCCTTTGCCATAAGCAGATCGGAGAGGGTGATACCGGAACACAATAGCTATTTGCGGTAAACGTTGGGCTTCGCAAGCTCAGCCGCAACCTACATCTGTGGTAGGTTGGCGCTGAGCGTAGCGAAGCCCAACAACATACGAGATGCTTGCTGCTGTTGTTTATGAGTTGCCAGCTGTTCTAATCAGATAAATTGGTTTCTTCATGCAATAAACGAGGTGCAATGAGAAATGAGGAACGTGAAAGCTATTAACCATCAGTAGAATATCTAGACTTATCATAAATATGCCATACAATACTCATAAGTTGGCAATTTTGGCATATATCATGATCAGACAGATTACCATAACTAACTTTCGCTCTATACGCAAAGAGACAATATCAACGGAAGAAATTACCACTCTGGTGGGTAAAAATGACGCAGGAAAATCAAATCTTCTTAGAGCATTGAATTTATTTTTTAATGGTAAGACTGATGCCGATGCTGACTATAATTTTCAATCTGACTTTAATATTAATGCTATTGTTCAGCAAAGGAAAGCGAAGGAAATTAAAGTCGAGTTAGTTCTTAAACTTCCGCGAAGTTATCGCAAGCCAGAGCAACCTGACACCGTATATTGGAGTAAAACATGGCGTGCGGATGGTTTTCACGCTGAAGTGCAACAGCACTGTGAAATTAAAAGTGGCGTCGTAGTAAACAAAAAGAATTTCCCTAAAAGAAGTAAAATACCTAGCCTGTTGAAAAGTATTAACTACATATATATACCAGCAATTAAGGATGCTAATTTTTTTCGAGACCTGCAAGGTAAGTTATACGATGTGCTAGCTATTTCATCTGAACAAGGATTGCACGCTTCAGCGAATAGTTTTGAGCAAGAGATCAATGAGCATATCAGTGAGTTGATGGGGGAGATAGATACTGTCTTCGCTAGTAGCAATAATGAAATTAAACTCCCTCAAAATTTAAGAAATATCTTTGGCGCCCTTGAGTTTAAAGCCGACAATATACCTTTAAGCCGCAGAGGTGATGGGATAAAAATCAGGCATATCCCCATGATGCTTTCATTTATTGCTCTGAAACAGCAAAGCATTGGCGCAAAAATAACTATCCGGCCTCAGATCTGGGGATTTGAAGAACCTGAAAATAATGTTGAATTCTCAACGTGCTTTGAACTTAATAACCAGTTAGTTGAGGCGGCGAAGAAGCATACGCAGATATTTATAACAACACACTCACCTGCTATATACTCACTTTCGTTTAACTCTTCATTGCCATCGGGTCTAAAGAGTATTAGCTATTATGTTGATAAAAAGGGACATGATACTAAGCTACAATCATGTAGTGAGTATGATCTTCACGGTAATACAGGTTTTCTAAATCTTGTAACACCGTTAATTGAAGAGCATCGGAAAATATGGCAAGAGAGAGAAGATGAATATAAGAGCACATTAGGTACTTTGTCATCTCAGTTGGCAGTATCTTCCAAGCCAAGATTATTTCTTGAGGGTGTTAGTGATCGTGTTGTAATTAATAGGGTTCTGCAGTATTTAAACAGGGCAGATGAAGTTTTTATTGATGTTCCAGATAATGCTTATAATAGTGCGAATGCTGCTAGTGATAGAGCTAAGGCATTTTATTTGCTTCAGAAACATGAGAAAGCAAAAATTTTAGGGCTTCTCCTTCTGGATGATGATGCAGCTGGTAAAGATGCAAAAACTCAATTAACAGAATTTTTTAAGGGACAACAATCACCCGTTAGTGCTGCAACCTATCCTCCACATGAAGCGCCTAAGCAACTTAAGGCTAAAGGTTATGTGTGGAGAGTGGAATTGGAACACCTCTATCCAGAGTGTATTTGGAGTTATGCATTAGAACAATCTTGGCTTGAAGAAATTCTTGATGAAGAGCAAAAGTTTACTGATGGTAAGCGCAAAGAGCTATTTAATAGTGGCATAAGCCCAATTACATATAAGGCTGATTTGTCAGGTTACCAGAGATTTATCGTTGATTACGCTTTCACACATCAAGGTAAGCGACATGTAAGTCAATATATTAAGAACATGAGTGATGATGAATTACTTTCAAAAGGTATTGTTGCGGCTTTCGAACCGGTGATTGAAATAATTGTTAAGAAGCTAAAGCTTTCACCTATTTCATTAGAAAGAACAACCGCTGAGAACTCAGAGTCGCCTCTTATCCTCACGAAAGCATAGCGGATGAATCATCTAGCTAGATGACAGAATATTTATTATTTCGTCCGTAACGTAGAGGATTACCGGATATAAGAGGTGACGGAGGGTGTGATTGCCTATCACCGTTCACCTCGGATAACGCTATATAATCTTCCTTACTACAGAAGTCAGCTGGAATAAGAGCATAGATATGTGCATCAAGAGGCTGGCCATGTAGGAAGATACGATTCCTTGCCCAGCACTCAAAGGTAGCCCCGGTGGCGATGGCAACAGCTTCGCTGGCGGTGTTGCCAACCCCCATCACGATCTCCAGCCGAAATAGCCCCCAACTGCCGAAAGCCAAAATCACGGAGCAGGGCGACCGCCTGACGGGCGATGCCGCAGCCTTGGCGTACCCAATAGCCGATATTGCCTTAGCGATGATGGGGCGACAGCTGGTTGATACCTGCGCCACCCTGCAGTTAGCCGGTGGTGGCGCAGAAGATACCCATGTCAAAGGCGCGACCCGCCGCACAATCCTGCGCGCAGCTGGCAAACCACTCCAGCGCGCTCACCCGGGTAAATGAACGGAAGCACCAACCCATCCATTTGCCGACCGTCTCGAGCGATTCGTGGGCCGCACGGACAAACTCGTCGGCATCGCCCGCTTCAAACGGACGGATCACGATATTGACGTTGGCAAGGCGCTGGAGTGTCATCACTTATCCTGTTTTTTCAGGAAGTAACTGATATGCCCCGGCGGCATATCGGGCAGCTGGCCAAAGACCTCGTAACCCTGTTTCTGGTAGAAGGGGAGGGCCTGAAAACTGGTGGTTTCCAGATGGTAGTTGGTGATGCCCTTGCTTTGGGCGTACTGCTCCATGGCGCCGAGCAGGCGGCCGCCCCAGCCGTCGCGGCGGATGCTTTCGTCGATCCAGAGCCAGTCGACATGCAGCCAGCCCCACTTGATGTCGGCGATGATGCCGCCGTGTACCTTGCCCTCTTTATCCTTGATAAAGCTGGCGATCCGCTCGCGCCGAAGTTCGTACAGTTGAGGGCCTGCCTGGCTTACGTTGTAGCCCGTCAGGCCAATGCGCAGCGCTTCAACATCATCGTCCTGAGGCGGTTGGGGTGGGGTGAGTTGCATATGGGCTCCTGCGGTATGGGTTGTGGCGGCGTCAAAGGGTTAAAGCAATACCCGTTTGGACTCTGTCTGGTCAAGTGTTCTGGTCGCTCGCCGCCAGCGTGCATGGCATGGCGGCCAGTCAATGGCCCTTGCAACTTCCATCCCCCTTGCATCACCCCAGAGTGAGGCGCAGACTGTTTGGCCTTGTTTTTATGCGATTCGATTCAAGGCAACCATAATGACTCCTGCCATCAACCTGCTGAAGAAGCTCAAAATTCCCCACAAGCTCTACCCCTACGAGTGCGAAGCCCACGACGATTTCGGCAAGCATGCCGCGACCCAGCTCGGGCTGCCGGAGGCGCAGGTGTTCAAGACCCTGGTCGCCCATCACGACAAGCAGGCGGTGGTGGCCATCGTTCCCTCATCCGGCATGTGCAGTCTGAAGCAGCTGGCCAAGGCGACTGGCCTCAAGAAGGTGGAGATGATGAAACCGGCGGAAGCGGAGAAGCTGACCGGTTACAAGGTGGGTGGCATCAGCCCGCTGGCCCAGAAGAAACTGCTGCCCACCGTGCTCGACGAGTCGGCGCTGCAGTTTGACGAGATCCTGGTGAGCGGCGGCAAGCGCGGGCTGTCGGTGGGGGTGGCGCCGCAGGATATGCTGACGCTGATGAAGTGGATCGCCGCTCCCATCGGCGAAGAGTAGTACCGGGCACGGTGTGAACCTGCTCTCCGGGCCTGTGGTGGCCCGGGGGCGATGTGACTCGTGAGGATATCTGCCCGCGTCCCCCTGTTTGTCGTGTTGCTTATCCTCGCACAGGCCGCGCCAAGGTGGGGCACCCACGCTCAGGGCTACACTGAAAGAACCCCTTCAGCCAAGGCGCGGTTTATGTCACCCCTGCATCTGCTGGCCGCAGCTCTGCTCTGCATGTTGTCGCTGACCGGACAGGCGGCCACCCGGTTTACCTATATCAGCCCGGAGAGCGAGCGGGATCCGCGCACCACTTATGATCGGGAGCTGCTGCGGCTCGCCCTCGACAAGACCCGCGACCAGTTTGGCGACTATTTGCTGGAGCCTGCGCCGCCCATGACCAAGGCGCGCGAACGGCTCAGCATGCAGCTCGACAGCTATCCCAACCTCTTTGTAATGGACAGCTACAGCAGCACCCGCGAGGATCTGGGGCTCGCCTATGTCCGTTTTCCCATCCATCTGGGCATCGTCAGCTACCGCATCTGTTTTGTCAGCCCGCAGCAAAAGGCGGCGGTGAGCAAAGTGACCGACCTCAAGGGGCTGCGCCAGTTCACCTTCGGTCAGGGCAAGGGGTGGCTGGATGTGGATATCCTGCGCTACGCCGGGATGGAGGTGGTGGAGGTGGAGGGGTACGAAAAGCTGTTCAAAATGGTGGCGCGGGGTCGCTTCGATCTCTTCTGCCGCGGGGTGAGCGAGCTGCGCAGCGAGCAGCTGACCCACAAGGAGATGACGGATCTGCTGGTGGATGATGCGCTGTTGATCTACTACCCGCTGCCTCGGGTCTTCTACACCAATCCCAACAATCGCGAGGCGCTGCAGCGGGTCGAACGGGGGTTGCAGCTGGCGTGGCAGGATGGCTCACTACAGGCGCTGTGGCGCAAGAGCTTTGGCCCGGCCATCGCCTTTGCCAAGCTCTCCCAGCGCCGGCTGTTGCTACTGGATAATCCCTTCCTCGACGGGATCAGCTTCGATTACCGCCCCTACTTCTACAATCCTCAGACCGATCGCTTCGGCGATTATTGAGGTGCCTGCCGCTGGCGGCAGAGGGCCAGCCAGGCCTCGGCAGTGCGGGAGAGATAGCGCTCGCTCGGCCAGATCACCCCGAGCCGCCAGCTCAATTCGGGCTCCAGCGGCCGCAGCACCAGACCATCCGGGGTCAGCCGGTGGCAGACCGGCTCCGGCAAGAAGGCGACCCCCATGCCGCTGCGTACCATGGCGGTGAGAAAATCCCACTGGCTGCTGCGCGCCGCCACCTGCGGCACAAAGCCCGCTTCCTGACACGCCTGCTCCAGCCGCTCGCTCAGGGTAAACGCCTGGGTATAGAGCAGGAAGGGCTCCTCCTGCAGGGACTCCAGCCGCAGCGGCGCTTCGCCATGCCAGCGCGGTTGATCCGGCAGCACCACCCGGATCGGGTATTGATCCAGCTCCAGCGCGCTGAGGGCGCCCCCCTCTTTGGTCGGCAGCATGGTGATGGCGAGATCCAGCTCCCCCTCCAGCACCGCCTGTTCGATGCGGCGACCGCCGTACTCCACCAGGGTCAGCTCAACCTTGGGATAGCGGCTGCGGTAGGCGCGGATCAGGTCCGCATAGACGTGACCCACCATGGGGGGAATGCCGAGGGTGAGGCGACCATGTTGCAGGCTCTGCAGATCCGCCAGTTCGGCCTCCAGCTGTTGCATCTCCGCCAAGATGGTCTGGGCCCGGTTGAACAGCACCTGGCCGCTGTCGGTCAGGGTGAAGCGGCGCCCTTCCCGGTTGAGCAGGGGTTGGCCCAGCTCCTCTTCGATATTGCGGATCATCTTGCTGATGGTGGGCTGGGTGACGAACAGCTTTTCAGAGGCGCGGGTGAAGCTTTTTTCCCGCACCAGTTCGACAAAATAGCGCAGGGCGCGAATATCCATGGACTCTCTCGACTCGTGTTGGCGGGTACGGGATGAAGTATGCCTATGCGGCATGAATTTGATAATTTTAATTCATTTCTGGCAGGTTTTGCTCAACTCTATACTGTGAGCCGGTTCACAGAAAGACGATGATCATGAAAGCCCTCTGCTTGCGCTGGTTACAGACTCCCTTCCAGATTGTGTTGCTGGCAGCCATCTGGCTGCTGGCCGATACCGCGGTGCGTACCCTCCATCTGCCGCTGCCCGCCAACCTCACCGGCATGCTGTTGCTGCTGGCCTGCATCCTGCTCGGGGTGGTTAAGGCCGAGTGGTTCAGCGCGGGGGCTCGCTGGTTGCTGGCGGAGATGCTGCTCTTCTTCGTGCCCGCCGTGGTGGCGGTGGTCAACTATCAGGATCTGCTGTTGCAAGAGGGGTGGCGCATCATGGTGGTGCTGCTGGTGAGCACTACGCTAGTGCTCGGCACCACGGCGCTGGTGGTGGACCGGGTCTACCGCCTCGAACTGAAACTGGCCCGCCGGAGTCGCCGTCATGTCTGATACCCTGCTCGGGCTGATCTGCTTCGCCCTCACCCTGCTCTTCTACTACGCCAGCAAATGGCTCTACGGCAAAAAACGCATCCTGCCGCTGATGCCCCTGCTGCTGGCGCCGACCCTGCTGGTGGCTGTGGTGCTGCTGTTCCACATCCCCTATCAGGATTACATGGCTGAATCCCACTGGCTGCTCTGGCTGCTGGGCCCCGCCACCGTCGCCTTCGCGGTGCCGGTCTACGAGAACCGCCAGCTCATTCGTCGCCACTGGTTGTCGCTGTCGGTGGGGGTGGTCGCCTCAGTCATCATGGCGGTGGGGAGTACCGTGCTGCTGGCTCGCTGGCTCGATCTCTCCGACATGTTGCAACGCAGTCTGGCGATGCGCTCCATCACCACGCCGTTTGCGGTGGAGGCGACCCGCGCCATCGGCGGTCAGAGCGATCTTACCGCGCTGTTTGTGGTGCTCACCGGTGTCATCGGCATGGCGGTAGGGGAGAGCGTGCTCACCGTGCTGGCCATTCGCAGCCGTCTCGGCAAGGGGGCGGGTTTTGGTGCCTCGGCCCACGGCGCCGGCACTGCCAGGGCTTATCAGATGGGTAATGAGGAGGGAGTGGTCTCCAGCATGGTGATGATGATCGCCGGTATGGTGACCGTGCTGCTGGCACCCCTGCTGGGCCGGATGTTCTGGTAGGCCGGACTTCCCTTTAGAAGGCTGCTCGCCCCGGCGCTACACTCTAGTGAGCCTGTATTCCCGGGATGAGCAGTATGACCTTTCATCGCCTCGCTTCCTGCTTGCTGCTGTGCAGTCTTTCCCTCCTTGCCACTCCCCTACGGGCGAGCGACGTCATCACTCACATCAGCCCCGAGAGCGATCGGGACTTGCGTACCCTCTATTTTCGCGATCTGTTGCAGCTGGCGCTGGAGAAGACCCGCGACAGCTTCGGTGACTACGAGCTGCGAACCGCGCCGCCGATGAACCGTATCCGGATGCGACAGATTGTGCAGACTCAGCAATACCCCAATCTGTTTGTGGCCGACAGTCTGCGCCCGGCCGCGGAGAGCGGAGCGCTGGATTACGTCCGTTTTCCGGTGGAGCTGGGCATCCTCGGTTATCGCATCTGCTTTGTCAGTCCGCAGCAGGCCGATGCGGTGGCAAGGGTCAATACCCTGGCCGAGCTGCAGCAATTTCTGCACGGGCAGGGGCGTGGCTGGCAGGATGCGGAGATCCTGCGTCATGGGGGATTCAAGGTGCAGGAGATCGACGGTTACGAGCGGCTGTTCAAGCTGGTGGCTCGCGGTCGCATCGACCTCTTCTGCCGCGGTGCCAACGAGCTCTTTATCGAGCAGGAACAGCACAGTGATCTGCCCGGCCTCACCGTGGATCGGCGAGTGGCGCTGCACTATCCCTTCCTCCACCTCTTCTACACCCACAAGGATAATCAGGCCGCCATCCGCCGCCTCTCGGTCGGGCTCAAGCTGGCGTGGCGGGATGGCTCGCTGCAACAGCTCTGGCTGCGCCACTTCAAACCTTCCCTCGAGCAGGCGCAGCTCCCCAGACGCCTGTTGTTCGAGTTGGCCAATCCGCGCCTTGATAAGGTGGACTTTGACTATCGGGCGTACCACTACAACCCCGTCGACGGGACGTTCGGGCCCGGGCAGCCTTGATCCTGATGGTGCTGTTACCGGATAAAGGGCCGTATCTGCTTATGTGCTAAATCATGCCAAAAGGGCATGTTTTTTATTATTTAAATTCATTTTTTGAAGGTTGTTGCGCTGCATATACTGGGGGTCGCTTCACGGTTCAGGTTTGCTCCTGCCCGCTTCTGGCTTGCGCGAGTGAGCCTGAATCGTCCTGCTGCGGCGTCTTGATGTTCTGCATGAAGGCGTCCATCACTGGGCCGGGATCGATCCCGGCAGGTATTACAGCTGACGGAGCCTTGTTATGTTGAATCCCCACTCTTGCGCCCTGATTGTCGAAGGGGGCGCGATGCGCGGCATCTTTGCCAGCGGCGTGCTCGATGCGTTTGTCGAAAGTCACCACTACCCGTTCGATTTCGTCATGGGCGTCTCGGCCGGTGCCACCAATCTGGTCTCTTATCTGAGCGAGCAGCCGCGCCGCAGTCACCACATCATCACCGAGCTGGCTTGCAGCTCCCGGTTTCTCGATCCCCTGCGTTTCGTCAAAGGGGGCGATCTGGTGGATATCGGCTGGCTGTGGCAGGCCAGTCGCCATCGCTTCCCGCTCGATCTCGACACCTTCTGCGCCCGCGACATTCCCTTCTACGCGGTGGCGACCGATGTGGCGAGCGGTAAGGCCATCTATCTGCCGGTGCGGCCCGACAACATGGATGAGGTGCTGACCGCTACCTGCGCCCTGCCGGTGGTGCAGCACGATACCCCCTGCGTCGATGGTCGCCCCATGGCCGATGGCGGGATCAGCGACTCCATCCCGGTGATCGAGGCCTATCGGCGCGGGGCGCGGCGGATGACAGTGGTGCTGTCGGAACCCTGGGGCTATCGCAAGAAGCCGGCCCGTTTCTGTTGGATGGTCAAAGCCTTGCTGAAAACCCAGCCTGCGCTGGCGCAAGCCATGCTGGAGCGGGATCTCGCCTACAACCGGGCGCTCGATTTCATTGCCAATCCCCCTGCCGATTGCGAGATCGAGGTGATCGCGCCACCGGCCGATTTCATGGTCTCCCGTTTTACCCAGGACCCGGTCAAGCTGGAGTCCGGCTATCTGCAGGGTTACTGGCAGGGGCGCCAGAGCCTGCTGCGGGCCCGTGGAGAGGCGCGAGCGGTGGCCTGATTGCTTTGCCGGGTGCTGAATATAGAAAGGGGAGCCTCGCGGTTCCCCTTTTGCATGCTTGTGCGGTAGTCGCTGATTACAGCATCTGCTTGAGGCGATAGAGCAGATCCAGTGCCTGACGGGGGGTTAGCTCGTCCGGATGCAGCGCTTCCAGCTCTTCCACCACTGGATGAGACTGCGGGGCGAGGGCCACCGGGGCTGGGCGGCTTTCACCGGCGGCGACCGGAGTGGCGCTCTCCAGCTCATGCAGCTTGTGACGGGCCTGCTGGATCACCGATTTCGGCACCCCTGCCAACGCTGCCACTTGCAGACCGTAAGAGCGGCTGGCCGCCCCTTCCTGCACCGCGTGCATAAAGGCGATGGTGTCGCCGTGCTCCACCGCATCGAGGTGGACGTTGGCCAGCCCGCTCATCAGCTCGGGCAAGCGGGTCAGCTCGAAGTAGTGGGTGGCAAACAGGGTGTAGGCGCCAATCTTGCTCGCCAGCTGTTCTGCACAGGCCCACGCCAGCGAGAGGCCGTCGTAGGTGCTGGTGCCGCGGCCAATCTCGTCCATCAGCACCAGACTGCGGGCGGTGGCGTTGTTGAGGATATTGGCGGTCTCGGTCATCTCCACCATAAAGGTGGAGCGGCCGGAGGCGAGATCATCCGACGCCCCGATGCGGGTGAAGATGCGGTCGATGGGGCCGATGCGGGCGCTGTCGGCAGGCACGAAGGCGCCGATATGGGCCAGCAGCACGATGAGCGCAGTCTGGCGCATGTAGGTGGACTTACCGCCCATGTTGGGGCCGGTGATGATCAGCATCCGCCGCTCCCGCTCCAGCCGGATGGGGTTGGCGATAAAGGGGTCTGTCATCACCTGCTCAACCACCGGATGGCGGCCCGCCTCGATGATGATCTGATCCTCATCGATGAGGGTCGGGCAGCGGTAGTCGAGGGTCTCGGCCCGCTCGGCCAGGTTGGCCAGCACGTCCAGCTCCGCCAGTGCGGCGGCGGAATCCTGCAGATCGCCGAGATGGGGCAGCAGGGCATCGAGCAGCTCTTCGTAGAGCCGTTTCTCCAGCGCCAGCGCCTGGGACTGGGCGGTGAGTACCTTGTCCTCGTACTTTTTCAGCTCATCGATGATGTAGCGTTCGTTGTTCTTGAGGGTCTGGCGGCGGATGTAGTGGGCAGGCACCAGATGGCTGTTGGCGCGGCTCACCTCGATATAGAAGCCGTGCACCTTGTTGTAACCCACCTTGAGGGTGTTGATGCCGGTCAGCAGCTTCTCCCGCTCTTCGATGCGGGCGAGGCTGGCGGTGGCGCCGTTGGCGAGATCCCGCAGCTCGTCCAGCTCCTGATTGAAGCCGTCACGGATGACGCCACCATCGCGGATCAGCACCGGCGGCACTTCCATCACCGCGCGCTCCAGCAGGTCGAGCAGCTCGGGGAAGGTGCTGGCCCGCTCGGCCAGCTGTTGCACCGCTTCGTGCTCGTTGTCCGCCAGCAGGCGCTGCAACTCGGGCAGCTGGGCGAAGGCCTGACGCAGTCGGGTGAGGTCGCGCGGGCGGGCCGAGCGCAGGGCGAGACGGGCCAGTACCCGCTCCACATCACCCACCTGACGCAGCAGGTTGCCCAACTCGTCGTAGAGGTTCTGCTCGATGAGCTCCTTGATGGTGCTCTGGCGGCCTTTCAGGATCACCCGATCGCGGATCGGCTGGTGGATCCAGCGCTTGAGCAGCCGGCTGCCCATGGGGGTGGCGGTGCGATCCAGCACCTCGGCCAGGGTATTTTCATAGCCACCGGCCAGATTCTGGGTCAGCTCCAGATTGCGGCGGGTGGCGGCATCCATGATGACCGCGTGATCCGGCTGCTCGAGGCGCACGCTGCGGATGTGGGGCAGGGCGGTGCGCTGGGTGTCCTTGACGTACTGCATCAGGCAGCCAGCGGCGCACAGGGCGGTCTCGCTCTTGTCTACGCCAAAGCCCACCAGATCCTGGGTGCCGAACTGCTGGCAGAGCAGCTTGCGAGCGGTGCCCAGCTCAAACTCCCACTCCGGGCGGCGACGCAGGCCGCGGCGACCCTCGATATGGTGCAGGAACTCGAAGGATTCCGGGTAGAGCAGCTCGGCCGGATTGGTGCGCTGCAGCTCAGCCAGCAGGGTCTCTTCTTTCTCGAACTGGTTGATGAAGAAGCGGCCGGAGCCGATGTCCATGGTGCCGTAGCCGAAGCGGCGGCCATCGTGATAGACGGCGGCGATCAGGTTGTCCTGTCGCTCGCTGAGTAGCGCCTCGTCGGAGACGGTGCCCGGGGTGATGATGCGAATGACCTTGCGCTCCACCGGCCCCTTGCTGGTGGCGGGATCCCCCACCTGTTCGCAGATGGCGGCAGATTCGCCGAGCTGCACCAGCTTGGCCAGATAGCCCTCGATGGCGTGATAGGGCACCCCCGCCATCGGGATGGGGCTGCCCGCCGACTGGCCGCGTTTGGTCAGGGAGATATCGAGCAGCTGGGAGGCCTTGCGGGCATCGTCATAGAACAGCTCGTAGAAGTCGCCCATCCGGTAGAACAGCAGGATCTCCGGGTTCTCGGCCTTGAGGCCAAGGTACTGCTGCATCATAGGGGTGTGGGCGCTCAGATTGGCGCCGGGAGCGGAGCTTGTGGCGCCGCTGGCTTGGTGTTGTGCGGTCATGTTCTGTTCCAGAAGGGGCCTCTGCGGGCCAGTGTCTGCGGTGATGAGCCTTGGGCTTGATGGCGCCATTCTACACATAAGCGCCGCGACGGGGGAGCGGGTGTTCCGGGCGCGGTTGTTCTGCGCTATTGAAGGCATGGCACAGGTGCGGCACCTCACATTGCGGCAGGCAAGGGCGGTCTGCCGTGGTTGCGGGCGGCGCTAGCAGGATCGCATAATGTGCCTCTTGAGCGGATCAGAAGGAGTCGTGATGAAACTGGATGCAGAGATAGAGCACCTTGCCATCGAGCTGGGACGGGCCCTCGGTCAGCGGGGCTGGCTGGGGG
>NZ_JRJY01000008.1:117112-123999 GCF_000801015.1 Aeromonas sp. ZOR0001
GACATCGCGGGCAGCTCCGGCTGGTTCGATCGCGGATTTGTCACCTACACCAACGAGGCCAAGCAGCAGATGTTGGGGGTGAGCAGCGATAGCCTTGAACAGCACGGTGCAGTGAGCGAAGCGGTGGTGCTGGAGATGGCCCGCGGGGCGCTGGCTCACTCGTCTGCCTCCATCAGCGTTGCTATCAGTGGCATCGCCGGCCCCGGCGGCGCCACCGAGGGCAAGCCGGTCGGCACCGTCTGGTTCGCCTGGGCCGACCGCAATGGCCGTCACCACTCCCTGCTCGCCCGCTTCGACGGGGATCGCCGACAGGTACGCCAGCAGGCGGTGAGACAGGCCTTGTCGGGTCTGTTGGCCCTGCTCAGATAAATTGGGCTTGATACTGTATGAATAGACAGTATACTTAGCCCAACTTCACTTCTTACTCACGATTTCCAGCGGAGATTGGCATGGATCAGAACAAACAGAAGGCACTGGCGGCTGCGCTGGGTCAGATTGAAAAGCAGTTCGGCAAAGGTTCCATCATGCGTCTGGGCGACAGCAAGACCATGGATATCGAAGCCATCTCTACCGGTTCCCTCTCGCTGGACGTGGCGCTGGGCATTGGCGGTCTGCCGTGTGGCCGTATTGTCGAAATCTACGGCCCGGAATCTTCCGGTAAAACCACCCTCACCCTGCAGGTGATCGCCGAAGCCCAGAAGAAAGGCAAGACCTGTGCCTTCGTCGATGCGGAACACGCCCTCGACCCTATCTACGCTGCCAAGCTGGGCGTCAACGTCGACGACCTGCTCATCTCCCAACCGGATACCGGCGAACAGGCGCTGGAGATCTGCGACATGCTGGTTCGCTCCAACGCCGTTGACGTCATCATCGTCGACTCCGTGGCGGCCCTGACCCCGAAAGCGGAAATCGAAGGGGAGATGGGGGATTCCCACGTTGGCCTGCAGGCCCGTTTGATGTCCCAGGCACTGCGCAAGCTGACTGCCAACATCAAAAACGCCAACTGCCTGTGCATCTTCATCAACCAGATCCGGATGAAGATCGGCGTCATGTTCGGCAGCCCTGAGACCACTACCGGTGGTAACGCGCTCAAGTTCTACGCCTCCGTGCGTCTGGATATCCGTCGTATCGGCGCCATCAAGGAAGGCGACGAAGTGGTCGGTAACGAGACCCGCGTCAAAGTGGTCAAGAACAAGGTGGCCCCACCCTTCAAGCAGGCTGAATTCCAGATCTTCTACGGTGCCGGTATCTCCAAAGAGGGCGAGCTGGTGGATCTCGGTGTCAAGCACAAGCTGATCGACAAGGCCGGCGCCTGGTACAGCTACAACGGCGAGAAGATCGGCCAAGGCAAGGCCAACGTGATGAAGCTGTTCGCCGAGAACAAGGTGATGGCTGGCGAAGTGGAAGCCCGCCTGCGTGAGCTGCTTCTCTCCGGTGCCGTGCCAGTCGATGACAAGGCTGCACCGGTTGAGGCAGACGAGTTCGATGCCGAAAGCGAACAAGAGTTCGAATAAGGAACAAAGGAAGGCCGGGTAGATACCCGGCCTTGTTATTTATGATGGTTGATGAATCCGTGACCGAACCGGTCGAGCCCGCCGAGCCGACCTTTGCCGAACAGCTGGCCGCTGCCCGCGGCTATGCCATGCGCAGTCTGGCCCGCCGCGAGAGTGCCGAGTCGGAGCTGGCCAGACGCCTGCGCCAGCAGGGCTATCAGGAAGATGTGATCGAGGCGGTGGTCGACTATTGCCGCGGTTATAACTGGGTCAATGACGAACGCTATGGTGCCATGGCGGTGCGGGCCGGTGCCGCCAAGGGACATGGCCCGCTCAAGATCCGTTTCGACCTGCGCCGCAAGGGGCTGGACGATGGCCAGATCGATGCCGCCTTCGAGCAACCTGAGCTGGACTGGTTCGAGCTCGCCTTCGAACTATTGGAGCGACGGGCAAAAATTGCCGATCTGGCCGATTTCAAGCTGCGAATGAAGTGGCTCAAATATTTGCTGGGGCGCGGCTTTACCCAGGATCAGGCACGTTATGCCATCTCTGCCCTGCAAGAGCGGGAGGAGTAACGCCACTGCGTGGCAAACGTCGTTTCACCTCTCCTGGTGGCAGGTTTTCCCTGCCCGCTCAGTAGCTTGCGCAAGCAATTCCGAAAAGCGGCCTTTAGTTCATCCCATCTCTCTTTATGCGCTGCTTTTTTGCCTCTCGACAGTGAAAAAAGCCACTGTGGGCAGCGGCGCTCTTATCTGGCCCGTTTATGTGCGCTTTTTCGCCCGTGGCGGCCCTGTCCGTTTTACTTTACCCCGCAGAAAACTTACATTAATGCGGTTAAAAGTCCGTATTCGAATCAAGCAGGATTTTCCATGTATATGTCCACGTCAGAGATTCGCGCTGCGTTTCTCGAGTATTTCCGTTCCCAGGGGCACCAGGTTGTCTCCTCCAGCTCGCTGGTACCGCATAACGACCCGACCCTGTTGTTTACCAACGCGGGTATGAACCAGTTCAAGGACGTGTTCCTTGGCGCAGACAAGCGTGCCTACAATCGCGCGACGACTTCCCAGCGTTGCGTGCGTGCCGGTGGTAAGCACAACGATCTGGAAAACGTCGGCTATACCGCTCGTCACCACACCTTCTTCGAAATGCTGGGCAACTTCAGCTTCGGTGACTACTTCAAACAGGATGCCATCAAGTTTGCATGGGGCTTCCTGACCGAGGTGCTGCAGCTGCCGAAAGATCGCCTGCTGGTGACTGTTTACGCGACTGACGATGAAGCTTTCGATATCTGGGAAAAAGAGGTCGGTGTCCCTGCCGATCGCATCGTGCGCATCGGTGATAACAAGGGGGCCCCTTACGCTTCCGACAACTTCTGGGCGATGGGTGATACCGGCCCGTGCGGTCCCTGCACCGAGATCTTCTATGACCACGGCGATCACATCTGGGGTGGCCGTCCCGGCTCACCGGAAGAGGATGGCGACCGTTTCATCGAGATTTGGAACGTGGTCTTCATGCAGTTCAACCGTCAGGCTGACGGCACCATGGAGCCGCTGCCGCGTCCGTCCGTGGATACCGGCATGGGTCTGGAGCGTATCTCCGCCATCATGCAGGGTGTGCACTCCAACTACGAAATCGACATCTTCCAGGCGCTGATCAAGAAAGCGGCCGAGATTGTCGGCACCACCGATCTGAGCAACCAGTCCCTGCGCGTCATCGCTGACCACATCCGCTCCTGCGCCTTCCTGGTGGCAGATGGCGTGATGCCGTCCAACGAAGGTCGTGGCTATGTGCTGCGTCGCATCATCCGCCGCGCCGTGCGTCACGGTCGCAAGCTGGGCGCGACCGATGTCTTCTTCTACAAACTGGCTGCCGAGCTGGCAGTGCAGATGAAGGATGTCGCTGCCGAGCTGATCGCCCAGCTGCCGCTGGTCGAGCGAGTGCTGCGTATCGAAGAGGAGCAGTTCGTCCGCACGCTGGATCGCGGTCTGCTGCTGCTGGAAGACGCTCTGGCCAACCTGGGTGATGCCAAGGTTATTCCGGGCGAGGTGGTGTTCAAGCTCTATGACACTTACGGCTTCCCGGCCGACCTGACTGCCGACGTGGTGCGCGAGCGCGAGATCGGCATCGACGAAGAGGGCTTCAAGGCCGAGATGGAGAAGCAGCGTGCTCGCGCCAAAGAAGCCTCCAGCTTCGGCGTGAACTACAACGAGATGCTCAAGCTCGACTTCGAGACCCCCTTCACCGGTTACAAGACCTTGACCGAGCGTACCCGCGTGGTTGGTATCTACAAGGGTGTGGAAGAGGTGAGCGGTCTTATCGCCGGTGACGAAGCGGTCATCGTGCTGGAAGAGACCCCCTTCTACGCCGAGTCCGGCGGCCAGATCGGCGATAGCGGTACCCTGAAAGTGGACGACGGCATCTTTGCCGTGACCGACACCCTGAAAGCGGGCAAGGCGATCATCCACAAGGGTTACATGGAGCTGGGCACCCTGGAGAAAGGGGCCGAGGTCGAGGCCGTGGTAGACGCTGACCGTCGTCAGGCCATCGCCCTGAACCACTCCGTGACTCACCTGCTGCACGCAGCCCTGCGTCAGGCACTGGGCGAGCATGTCACCCAGAAAGGTTCTCTGGTTGGGGCCGAGCGCATGCGCTTTGACTTCTCCCACTTCGAGGGGCTGACCATGGCGACCATTCGCCGGGTCGAGGAGCTGGTAAACAACCAGATCCGCGCCAACCATGAAATCACCACCCAGCTGATGGATCTGGAAGCGGCCAAGTCCGCCGGTGCCATGGCGCTGTTTGGTGAAAAATATGAAGACGACGTGCGTGTCGTGCGCATGGGCGACTACTCCACCGAGCTGTGCGGCGGTACTCACGCCAAGCGCACCGGTGATATCGGCTTCTTCAAGATCATCGCCGAGAGCGGCATCGCAGCTGGCGTGCGCCGTATCGAAGCGGTGACCGGCAAAGCTGCCATCGACTTCATGCATCAGGTTGGCGAGCAGATCGAAGAGGCTGCCGCTCTGGTGAAAGGTGACCAGTTCTGCATCGCCGACAAGGTTCGCCAGATGCTGGACAAGGCCAAGATGATGGAGCGCGAGCTGGAGCAGCTCAAGGCCAAGCTGGCCGCTCAGGCCGGCAACGACCTGCTGGGTCAGGTGATCGAGATCAACGGTCAGAAGGTGCTGGTTGCAGCGCTGGAAGGGGCCGATCCGAAATCCCTGCGCGGCATGCTGGACGAGCTGAAGAACCAGATGAAGTCCGGTGTTGTGCTGTTGGCCACCTGTGCCGATGGCAAGGTCAACTTGATCGCGGGCGTCACCAACGACCTGACCGGCAAGGTCAAGGCCGGTGAGCTGGTCAATCTGGTTGCCCAGCAGGTGGGTGGCAAGGGCGGTGGCCGTCCGGACATGGCACAGGCGGGTGGTACCCAGCCTGAGGCGGTGCCGGCAGCGCTGCAATCCGTTCACTCCTGGCTGGAAGAGCGCCTGTAATCGGGCGAGGTGATCTGTGGCACTCTATGTACAGAAGTACGGCGGCACCTCGGTCGGCACACTGGAGCGGATCGAGGCGGTAGCTGAGCGGGTCGAGCAGACCCGCGCCCAGGGACACGATGTGGTGGTGGTTGTCTCCGCCATGTCGGGCGAAACCAACCGGCTGCTGGGCATGGCCCAGCAACTGGATCCTGATGCCAACCGGCGGGAGATGGATGTACTGGTCTCCACCGGTGAGCAGGTCACCATAGCGCTGCTGGCGATCGCGTTGAACAAACGCGGTTGTCCTGCGGTCTCAATGACCGGTGATCAGGTACGGATTCACACCGATTCCGCCTATGGCAAGGCGCGCATCACCCACATCGACACCGAGCTGGTTCATGCCGAGCTGGCTGCGGGCAAGGTGGTGGTGATCGCCGGTTTCCAGGGCCGTGACGAGCATAACGCCATCACGACGCTGGGCCGCGGCGGTTCGGATACCACGGCGGTTGCCGTGGCGGCGGCCATCAAGGCCGATGAGTGCCAGATCTTTACTGATGTGGATGGGGTATACACCACGGATCCACGCATCGAGCCCAAGGCGCGTCGTCTCGACACCATCACCTTCGAGGAGATGCTGGAGATGGCCAGTCTCGGCGCCAAGGTGCTGCAGATCCGCTCGGTGGAGTTTGCGGGCAAGTACCGCGTCCCGTTGCGGGTGCTGTCGAGCTTTATCGATGGAGAGGGAACCTTAATCACATATGGAGGTGATAGGATGGAAGCTCCCCTGGTATCCGGGATCGCTTTTAACCGCAACGAGGCCAGCCTGACCATTCTGGGCGTGCCGGACAGACCAACCGTTGCCGCGCAGATCCTGAATCCGATCAGCGACGCCAACATTGATGTCGACATGATTGTGCAGAACACCCTGGGAGATGGCACCGCCGACTTCACCTTCACGGTGAATCGTGACGACTATCGCCGTGCCCGGGCACTGCTGGAGGAGACCGCCACCGAGCTTGGCGCCTCCTGCGTGCAGGGAAATGGCGAAATTGCCAAGGTTTCCATTGTCGGTGTAGGCATGTGGAACCATCCCGGTGTTGCGCGCACCATGTTCAAGGTATTGGGCGAGGAGGGGATCAACATGCAGTTGATCTCGACCTCTGAAATCAAAATCTCTGTGGTGATTGACGAGAAGTATCTGGAGCTGGCGGTGCGAGCCCTGCACGCGGCTTTCGGGTTGGATCAGGCACCGCAAGAGCAGCCCTTGGGCTAACAATCTCTGATTGATTTAGTTTCAACCATTTACCATATCGGTATCTTTGTTAGATAATGTCGCATATCGATATAAAAACAAAACAGGATACAGGAGCAAGCGAATGCTTATTTTGACTCGTCGTGTTGGGGAAACCCTGATGATTGGTGATGAAGTGACTGTCACCGTACTGGGCGTTAAAGGCAACCAGGTCCGTATCGGTGTTAACGCGCCGAAAGAGGTCTCCGTACACCGCGAAGAGATCTACCAGCGCATCCAGGCCGAGAAAGTTCCGGGCCAACCGGGCTTCTAAGCCACTTTCATGGCTGTGACAAGGCGACACCTCATGTGTCGCCTTTTGTTTTTCCGGCCCCCTGAAATCGCCCTGCAGGGCGCGAAACTGCGGGATAAGTGCCGATATTGTTTGAATATTCCACGCTTTGACCAAATGCTGAGCGAACGCACTTTTTTCTCCAAAAAAGTGTTTGACTAAAAATCCCTGTGAAGTATTATCAGCCCCGCAAACGGAGAGGTGGCCGAGAGGCTGAAGGCGCTCCCCTGCTAAGGGAGTATGCGGCTTATACCCGCATCGGGGGTTCGAATCCCCCCTTCTCCGCCATTTGCGCCCGTAGCTCAGCTGGATAGAGTACCTGGCTACGAACCAGG
>NZ_JRJY01000085.1:0-15345 GCF_000801015.1 Aeromonas sp. ZOR0001
GGGGGGGGGGGGGGGGGGGGGGGGGGGAGGGAGCAGGAGCAGCCCTCACCCTAACCCTCTCCCGGAGGGAGAGGGAATTGATCGAGGTTCGGTTTGGGCATCATGGTCGGCCAACAAGCTCCTTCATCAAATCCTTGAGCCACACCTGCGCCGGTTGTTGCGTATGCGCCGATGGGGTATGCCAGACGCTGCGGCCTCACCTCGGCCCCACCAGTTCTTTCATCAAATCTTTCAGCCATACCAGTGCCGGTTGCTGCGCGTGAACGGGGTGCCAGACGCAGTTTAGGTGGTAATCCGGCACGTCTGCGGGTAGCGGCAGGCTTTTCAGCGGCCAATGGGTGGCGAGCAGCTCGGCTACCATGCTGGGCAGCACCAGCAGGTGATCGCTCTGACTGACGATGGCGGCGGCGGACATATAGCTCTGGCTGTTGACCGAGATGGTGCGGCTAAAGCCCTGACTCTTCAGATAGCGGTCGAGGCTCGCCTCCGAGGTGCCCAGCGGCGAGTGGAACACATGGGGCATGGCGATGAGCTGCTGCAGGGTGATGCGCTCCTGCCATCGGGAGGGATCATCCTCGGCGCCGGCGGGGGCCGATTTGGCAATGGGCAGATCGGCGCGCACCAGCCCGGCCAGCGGCTCGGTGAGCCAGGTCTCTTTGCCGAGATACCCCGGCACCTGCATGTACTCGTCAAAGCCCAGCACCAGATCGATCTCGCCGCTCGCCAGCTCGGCTTCGGGCAGGGTGTCGCGCAGGATGCGGATCTCGATGGTGACCCCCGGTGCCAGCCGTCTGAGGCGCTGGATCAGCGGCGGGATCAGCACGCACTCCACGTAATCTGTGGTGCAGAGCACGAAGCGCCGCTTCGACTGGCTCGGCTCGAACTCTTCTTCCTCGGTGAGCTGCTGCTCCAGCAGCCGCAGCGCCTGCTGCACCCCGAGATGCAACCGCTGGGCGCGCGGGGTCGGCAGCATCCCCTGCGGGGTGCGCACCAAAAGCGGGTCGCCGAGAAAGGTGCGCAGCCGGTTAAGGGAGTGGCTCATGGCGGGCTGGCTGATAAAGAGCGCTTCGGCGGCGCGGGTGACGCTCCCTTGCGTCATCAGGGCGTCAAAAGCGAGCAGCAGATTGAGGTCGAGCTGGTGCAGTTTCATGGGGGGGATTATTCGCCGTGTTTATGGGACAATCCATCCTATTCATTTGATGGATGGGGGCGCAACGTCTTAATCTGCGACCCACTCTTATTTTTCCGGGTTCCCGCGTCGCATCTGGCGTAAACGGGGGCCTCAATCCATGCAAGGAGCCTTGCGATGAGCATCAAGACCATTAACTCCACGCCGGCCGCCGACGGCTTCACCATGCCCGCCGAGTGGGCGCACCAGCAGGCCGTCTGGATGATCTGGCCGTTTCGCCCGGATAACTGGCGCGTAGCCGGTCGCTTCGCGCAAGAGACCTTCGCCAAGGTGGCCGATGCCATCGGTGGGGCTACCCCGGTCTTTATGGGGGTGCCAGCCCAGTTTATGGAGCAGGCTCGCGCCATCATGCCCGCCCACGTCACTCTGGTTGAAATGAACAGCGATGACTGCTGGGCCCGCGATACCGGCCCGACCATCGTCACCAACGCTGCCGGCGAGTGCCGTGGGGTGGATTGGGGCTTCAACGCCTGGGGCGGTCACAAGGGTGGTCTCTACTACCCGTGGAATCAGGATGAAGAGGTTGCTGCCCAGATGCTGGCCCAGCACGGCATGGCTCGTTACGACGCGCCGCTGATTCTGGAAGGGGGCTCTATCCACGTCGATGGCGAAGGTACCTGCCTGACCACCGCCGAGTGCCTGCTCAACGAAAACCGCAACCCGCACCTGACCAAAGAGCAGATCGAAGCGCACCTGCGCGACTATCTCGGCGTCACCAGCTTTATCTGGCTGGACGAAGGAGTCTACATGGACGAAACCGACGGCCACATCGACAACATGTGCTGCTTCGTGCGTCCGGGTGAAGTGGCCCTGCACTGGACTGACGACCAGAACGATCCCCAGTACGCCCGCTCCGTGGCCGCCCTCAAGGTGCTGGAAGCGGCGGTCGATGCCAAGGGTCGCAAGTTGAAAGTGTGGAAGCTGCCCCAGCCGGGCCCGCTGTTCTGCACTGAAGAGGAGTCTGCCGGTGTCGAGAGCGGCAGCGGTGTGCCGCGCGAGGCAGAAGGCCGTCTGGCCGGTTCCTATGTGAACTTCCTCATCACCAACGATCGCATCGTCTACCCGCTGCTGGATGCAGCCACCGATGGCGAAGCCCAGCGCATTCTGGAAGAGATCTTCCCGGAGCACACCGTGATCGGCGTGCCGGCTCGCGAGATCCTGCTGGGCGGTGGCAATATTCACTGCATTACCCAGCAGATCCCCTCCGGCAAATAAGAACCGGATGACGATCCTGCTGCGAAGCCGTGATCAAGGCTCATGTGCTGCTCGGAATCCTCATGTATTCACATACACTCCGGTTCCTGCGCTGCTCTTCACCTTGCTGACGACCTCTCGCGACGGGTCGTAAACCGGCTTACGCCAGCTGAGGTTGGTATTCAAAACCCCACTCAGTGGGGTTTTATCTCTTGATGGTGTGATGGTCGCAGGCGCTGATGCGGCGATCATCATGCCAAACAGTCACCCTTTTACAGGAGATCCTAAATGATCGAAGTGACCGAGGTTTCCATTGCCGAGCTGCGTGCCGCGCTCGAATCAGGCCGCACCACAGCGGTCGAACTGGTCAAGGCCTATCTGGCCCGGATCGAGGCTTACAACGGCCCAGAGACTGCCACCAAACTCAACGCCGTGGTGGTCGCCAATCCCGATGCGCTGAAAGAGGCCGAGGCTTCCGATGCCCGCCGCGCCCGTGGCGAGACCCTGGGGCCGCTCGACGGCATCCCCTACACCGCCAAAGACAGCTATCTGGTCAAGGGGCTGACCGCCGCCTCCGGCAGCCCGGCCTTCAAGGATCTGGTGGCCCAGCGCGATGCCTTTACCGTTGAGCGGCTGCGCGCCGCCGGTGCCATCTGCCTTGGCAAAACCAATATGCCGCCGATGGCCAATGGCGGCATGCAGCGCGGTGTCTATGGCCGTGCCGAGAGCCCCTACAACGCCGACTACCTGACCGCGCCGTTTGCCTCCGGCTCCTCCAACGGTGCCGGTACCGCCACCGCCGCCAGCTTCTCCGCCTTCGGTCTGGCGGAAGAGACCTGGTCGAGCGGCCGTGGTCCTGCCTCCAACAACGGCCTGTGTGCCTACACCCCGTCCCGTGGCGTCATCTCGGTGCGCGGCAACTGGCCGCTGACTCCGACTATGGATGTGGTGGTGCCCTATGCCCGCACCATGAATGACCTGCTGGAAGTGCTCGACGTGGTAGTGGCCGACGATGCCGATACCCGTGGCGATCTGTGGCGCCTGCAGCCCTGGGTGCAGCTGCCCAAGGCTTCCGAGGTGCGTCCGGCCTCCTATCTGGAGCTGGCAGCCAAGGCCGATGCCCTCAAGGGCAAGCGACTCGGCGTGCCGCGCATGTTTATCAACAAGGATGAACTGGCCGGCACCAGCGAAAACCCCGGCATCGGCGGCCCGACCGGTCAGCGCATCCATACCCGCCCGACTGTGATTGCCCTCTGGGAAGACGCACGCAAGGCGCTGGAAGCTGCTGGCGCCGAAGTCATCGAAGTGGACTTCCCGCTGGTCTCCAACTGCGAAGGGGACAGACCCGGCGCACCGACCGTGTTCAATCGCGGCATCGTGAGCCCGGAGTTTCTCAACGACGAGCTGTGGGAGCTCTCCGGCTGGGCGTTCGACGACTTCCTGCGCGCCAATGGCGATCCCAAGCTTAAGCAATTGGCCGATGTCGATGGGCCGAAGATCTTTCCCCACGATCCGGGCACATTGCCGAACCGCGAGGGCGATCTGGCGGCGGGCATGGACGAGTACGTCAATATGGCCAAGCGCGGCCTGAAATCCTGGGACGAGATCCCCACAGTGCCGGACGGCCTGCGCGGTCTGGAGAAGACTCGCAAGCTGGACCTGGAGGACTGGATGGACGGGCTCAAGCTCGACGCCGTGCTGTTCCCGACCGTCGCCGACGTCGCCCCGGCTGATGCGGATGTGAATCCGGCCTCCGCCGATATCGCCTGGAGCAACGGCATCTGGGTGGCCAACGGCAACCTCGCCATTCGCCACCTCGGCGTGCCGACCGTCACCGTCCCCATGGGCATCATGGCCGATATCGGTATGCCGGTGGGTCTGACCTTCGCCGGTCGCGCCTATGACGACAACAACCTGCTGCGCTTTGCGTCGGCCTTCGAGTCCACCGGCAGCAAGCGTATGGTGCCGCCACGCACGCCACCGTTGGTTTGATTGTTGTTGTGAGTTAAATATTTTGACGTGTCCGATGATGATCGGTCTAAACACCCACCTGTATTACAAGTGGGTGTTTTTTATCATCTTGAAATAAATTAATTAATAGATGGCGTTAAGGTTTAAAACATAACCATTGGATGTAGTTTCACATGTTTTTCATTCATGTTTTTCATAAAATTAGTCTGAGTCTGAAACTCCCTAAAGTCGTTTTCTGTAAAGCTATTTTTACCTCGGTTGAACTTATGCTCTATAGAGGAGAGTAGTATGGATTCATTTAAAAAGCAGAATCTATCTGACATAAGGTGCCGATATGAAAAAAGAGCTTCTGCGGAGAAAAATGCTTTTAACGCTTTGGAAGTGCACTCATTATTTCCAATTAGGCATGATGAAAATATAATTACTTTTCCATGGTTTTTTTCTGGAATGAAAGTATCTGTATTTTTATCAAGGCAATCTCCATTTGAAAAATAGAAGCCATTTTCATTACCATGCCCTGAAAAGATAATAATATCCTCTTTGATTTTTTTTGAGAAAAAATACTTAAGGTCGTTTAATGAATGGATCCGCTCATAATTAAAGTTCCATCCTGCTGATTTACAAAATGGTTTCCAAAAATCAGCTGAGTTTCTTGAAACCATATCTCTTGTATTTTTACCATCTAAAACAGTATCGAAAACACGAACTCCGTTGAACATATTAATACTCCACTTAAGATAAACAGGGCTGCACCATCAAAGTTGACTTAGTCTACTGCCTGATGAGTCTCGTATGAAGTCATGGAGTGTGCTGAACTTCGCAGAAATAAGGTTATGTACCCAATAGTTAAGAGTATTCGGGCGATCGCGGTAAACGGACGATTACGCTGCGCTAATCGTCCCTACATCAAGGCGCTGATTGCGTGTTTTGAGCCTTTACCTCTCTCCACTTCCCGCACCGTCAATCGCCATATTGGTCGTGGCTCATCGTCGATTCCCCCCTGATTTTTCTGAATTTTCCCAGACTTCACCTTCTCCTCACACAACCTCATTTTCCCCTCACAAATCCCCCGTATCTTCTGCCCACTGCTTAAAAGGCCCGGCTTGCCACAGGGGTGGCGAGGGGGCGGTTGGTTCGAGGGAGCAAGATGATGAAAGGTTGGATGAAGTGCGGATTGGCCGGGGCCGTGGTGCTGATGGCGAGTTTCTGGGGGGGCAGCGTGCTGGCGGCGGGGATCTCCCTCAAGCAGGTGAGTGGCCCTGTTTACGTGGTTGAAGATAACTACTACGTAAAGGAAAACTCTATGGTCTATTTCGGGGCCAAGGGGGTGACGGTGGTGGGGGCGACCTGGACGCCGGATACCGCCCGCGAGCTGCACAAGCTGATTAAACGGGTCAGCAGCAAGCCGGTGCTGGAGGTGATCAACACCAACTACCACACCGATCGGGCGGGCGGTAACGCCTACTGGAAGTCCATCGGGGCCAAGGTGGTGGCGACGCGCCAGACCCGGGATCTGATGAAGAGCGACTGGGCCGAGATTGTCGCCTTTACTCGCAAGGGTCTGCCGGAGTATCCGGATCTGCCGCTGGTGCTGCCCAACGTGGTGCACGATGGCGACTTCACCCTGCAAGAGGGCAAGGTGCGCGCCTTCTATGCGGGCCCGGCCCACACGCCGGACGGCATCTTTGTCTACTTCCCCGACGAGCAGGTGCTCTATGGCAACTGCATCCTCAAGGAGAAGCTGGGCAACCTGAGCTTTGCCAATGTGAAGGCCTATCCGCAGACCATCGAGCGACTCAAAGCGATGAAGCTGCCGATCAAGACGGTGATCGGCGGTCACGACTCGCCGCTGCACGGCCCCGAGCTGATTGATCACTACGAGGCGCTGATCAAGGCGGTGCCGCAGTCATAAGGGTTGTGCGACAGACTGGCAGCAAGCCGTGCCATCGCTGCAATCAGCAGCCATAACGGCACACCACAAAACGCCCGCTTTCAGGAAATAAGCGGGCGTTTTGCGTTTGTGGTTTTTTTGGTGGCTGTGAGTGCGTGGCATTAACGCTGTTCAAGGGAGGGAGGCTTTCATAAGATGGTTCTCTCTCTTTTCCCTGAAAGTTATCCATTTTCGTTATGCAATACGCCTCTCTCGCGCGCCTCAAGCAGGCCTTTATCACCGGGATGTGGGCCTCGCTGGTCAGCATCGTTATCGGCTTCGCCTTCAAGGTGTGGCTGGCGCAGTGGGTCGCCAAGGGGGAGCTGGCGCTGTTCAACAGCGTGGTGGATTTGATCTCCCTCTCCTTTATCCTGATGACAGGTTTTCGCTCCTCCATGGTGGTGAGCTACTCCCAGACCAAGAACGATCGGGACATCATCAATATCTTTCGCTACTTCCTTATCGGCATCGTGCTGCTCACCTGGGGGGCGGTGATCCCCTATATCAAGCACGGGCTCCATATCCGGGTGGAGTATCTGCAACTGGTAGGGGTCATTTTCGGGCTGGGGCTCAAGGTCTACTTCACCAATCTGGTGGCCATGTATCGGATGTATGAGCTCTCCAACCGGGTCACCTGGCTGGAGCCGCTGGCCAACGGCCTGTTGTTTATGGCCTGCTACTTTGGGCTCGGGATGGATGCGCTCCCTTCGCTCTTCTACGGGCTGACCTTCTCGTCGCTCGCTATCGCCGGTTATATGTATGTTTCGCGCCGTCGGGCCATCGCGACCAAGCCGCTCGCCAAGGTGGCGCTCGGCCCCGAGATGGTGAGCTATGTGAAGAAGAGCTTTACCGCCTCGCTGGAGGCGGGGGCCAGTATCCTGATGATCTATATCACTGTGCTGCTCACCATCCGCCACTTCAGCATCGACGAGCTGGGGGATTTTCAGGTGGTGGTGCGTCCCATCTTTACCTATATGACCACCTTGTTTGTCTTCCCCATCTACCGCTTTGTGCTGCCGGAGCTGGCGGTCAATCTGCGCAATGGCGATCACCGTCAGATAAGGATGATCCGGCGCTGGATCTTCCGCCTCTCCGCCATCGTCAGTCTGGCCTTCTTTGGCTTGATGTTGCTGGCGGGCAAGCCGCTGGTGTTGCTGTTCTTCCCTGCCGACTACGTGGGGGCGGTGCCTGTACTGTTCCATTTCTCCATCTTCTTCATCTTTATGATGCTTAACGGCTATCAGCTCGCCTATATCAAGGCTCACGGTCACTTTACCCGGAGCTTGTTGATCCGGCTGGCGGGCATAGTGGCGCTGGTCGCCGCCTACTATCTGGTGGCCGAGTTCACCGCCAACGTGGTGGCGATTATCGTGGCGCTGGGCCTCGGTTATATGGTGATGTTTATCCTCTCGACCCTGGCGGAGCGGCAGATCTTGCGATCCCTGCCACTGGTGCTGGCGACCCGTTAGGGTGTGACTCGCCAAGATTTGGCCCCTGTCAGATAACAAAAAACGCCCGTGCGGGCGTTTTTTTATTGGCGGCGCAGGGCAGGCTTAACGCTTGCCCTTGCCACCCTTGTTGCCAGCGAGGGCCTGCTTTCTGGCGCGCTGCTTCTGGGCCGCCTTGCTGTTGCGGCGCGGCTCGGGCTCGAAGCGGGTCAGATCCGGCTCAAAGCCGGGGAACCACTGCTGGGGCAATCGGGTGTCGAGCACAGCTTCCACTTTCTCCAACAGCGGCGCATCTTCCGGGCTGAACAGAGTGATGGCGAGCCCCTTGTTGCCGGCGCGGCCGGTGCGACCGATACGGTGGACGTAATCCTCGGCCACAAACGGGAACTCGAGGTTAATCACATAGTTGAGATCGCTGATATCGAGGCCACGGGCCGCCACGTCGGTGGCGACCAGCGCTTGCAAGGTGCCGGCGCGAAACTCCAGCAGCACTTTTTCCCGCGCGCTTTGCGACAGATCGCCGTGGAAGGCGAGCGCATTGATGCCCGCTTTGCCAAGCTGCTGGGCCAGCTTGTCAGCCCCTTGGCGGGTGCGGCTGAAGATGAGTGCCGGTGCCCACTCTTTCACTTTCAGCATATGTTCGACCAGCGCCAGCTTGCGATCGCTGTCCACCGTGTAGACCCGCTGCTCCACCTCGGCCGCCGTGGTGTTGCGCGGCGCCACTTCAATCAGCTCGGGATCGCGCAGCAGCACCTTGCAGAGGGCAAACAGGTTGTCGTCGCAGGTGGCGGAGAAGAGCAGGGTCTGGCGATCCGCCGGGATCTGTTTGAGCAGCGCCTTGATCTCGTCCATAAAGCCCATGTCGAGCATGCGATCCGCTTCGTCAAACACCAGATGGCGCAGGCTATCAAGGCTCAAGGCCCCTTGACGCAGATGGTCGAGCAGACGGCCCGGGGTGGCGATCAGGATATCCACCCCGGCTTGAAGCGCCTCGACCTGCGCCGCGATACTTACCCCGCCGTAGACAAGCGTGCTGGTGAGACCGGTGCTCTGCCCGTAGCGCGCGACACTCTCGGCAACCTGCACCGCCAGCTCGCGGGTCGGCACCAGCACCAGCGCGCGGATCGGGCGGGGCTCTGCTTGTGGCTGTTGTAGCAACTGCTCCAGCAGCGGCAGCACAAAGGCGGCGGTCTTGCCGGTGCCGGTCTGGGCCCCCGCCATCAGATCCCGCCCTGCCAGAATGACCGGGATGGCGCGAGCCTGAATGGGGGTCGGTGCGGCATAGCCCAGTTCGGTCAGGGTCTGCTGCAAGCGGGAGGAGAGGGCCAGTTCGGCAAAGGAGGCTGTGGACATAGGGGCACCAGTCGGGGTTATCGCGGCCTGCGGCCACGATGCAGTGAGTGATCGTGGCCGCGATGGTAACAGAAGCTGGGGGAGCGGCAGAAGGCGGCTATGCCTCTGCGTCGTCCGGCAACGGGCGGATCAGCCGGATCTTTTTGCCCTCGTAGCAGGCGATGTTGTGCTTGCCGTGCTGTTTGACGTGGTAGAGCAGCTCGTCGGCGAGATGCACTGCCTCGGTGACGGTGAGGTAGTCACGAATGCGGATCACCCCGGCGGAGAAGGTGATGGGGGTGGGCAGCTCGGGGATCCCCAATGGCCGATCCAGCAGGCGACCAGCTGAGTGGATCATCATCTCGTCATCCTCCATCCCCTTGAACAGCACGATAAACTCCTCGCCGCCCCAGCGGATGGCGCTGTCCACCTTGCGGATATTGCTTCTGAGATGGCGGGCAAAGGCGACCAGTGCCAGATCCCCGACGCCATGGCCATAGGTGTCGTTGATCGACTTGAAGTTGTCGATATCCAGGATCATCAGGTAGTCGTGCTCATGGAGCAGACTCTGGCAGAGCACATCTCTGCGGGGCAGCCGGGTCAGGTGGTCGGTGTGCGCCAGGGTGAGCAGCCGCAGGTAGGTCTGCTTCCAGGCCACCATGCCCAGCAACAGCACGATGAGATAGACCTTGAAGGCCGCACTTTGCAGGGCCAGCTTGACGAAATCAAACCAGCTGTAGGACCACTTCAGATAGAGATCATCCCCCGCCTTGGTGCGCATAAAGGGTTTGCTCAGGCAGAGATGCCTCGGGCGGCAGGGCTCGGCGGCTTCAAACGATATGTTGGTGCGGGTCGGATTGATGGTATCGAAGGGTCGCAGCACATCGTTAAATGCTTCATCGACGGCGATATCGATACCGAGCAGTCCGTATTTGTAACCGCCGCGTCCCGACTGATGGATGAAGGGGAAGTACATCACTATGGTGTTGCGCATGCTGAAGCTGTCGATCTCGATATCGGAGACAAAGGCTTCATCGGTACTGCACAAGGGGCGGCCGGGGGCAAAGCTGGCGCAACCGAAGTAGTGATACCAGGCGGGCAGTGTCATCAGATCCACCTTGATCGGCGCCAGTCTGGTGGGCAGCACATTGTTGTCGGCCACCATGCCGATCAGCCGGTAGTCATTCCAGATGGTGTAGATATTGATCACCTCCGAATAAGAGAGGGCATAGCGGAAGGTGTTGAGGATATTGGCTGCCGGGTATTGCAGCGGAATATCGGCAAAGCGGTATTTGCTTTTGAGGTCATACCCGTAGAGATAGTCGCTGCCGACGCTATTCGGGGGCGGTGGCTGATCGAGCAGATGGTGTTGTGCCAGATAGCTGGTGATGTTCTCCACTTTGAGGATCTTGGCTCGCTGGTAGAAGACCTCGAACACGTTCTTCTGTCTGGCGGTGATGAGATCCATGTCGTGCTGGATAGTGAGATAGGTGTAGTTGAAGACAATGCCCAACCCGGTCAGGGCGAGCAGGGCCAATCCGGCCACTTTGACGATGAACTGGCGAGCAAACGCCGGTGGCCAGCGCAAGGCTGGGGGATTACCTGAAAATAAGGTCATAGATGTCTGGGTGCAGTACCGATAGGGGCGCGGGCGCCATACGGGCAAAGTATACGCGAAGGAAATCCCGACAGGATCCACCGACAAACCTTGCCAGAAGCTGAAGCCCTCACCACTTATTTATCCCTACTCCACGATCAGCACGCTCTCGCTGGCCAGATGGTGCAGCCACTCCCTGACGATCAGCAGCACGGCGGCAAAGTGCTCGTCGCGGGGCAGCAAGCTGGCGGCGAGGGGATCCCCTTCCGCCATGGCGGCCAGCTGGCCAAAGGCTTGCTCCACCAGATCCCGGTCGAGCTGGTTGTCCCCCAGCACTTCGGCCAGCGACGGCTGGCTGCGCAGGGTCAGCTGCAAGCCGGGCGGGATCTGCGGGGCTATGCGCATCAGCTCATCTTCCACCACCATGATGGCCCGCTCCAGTTCGAGCGGGGTGGGTGGCGCATTGCGAAACGGTCCGGGCTGGATGGCGTGGGTGCCAAAGGCCAGCAGGTAGTGTGACGGGGCCGCATCTGGCTGGCTCAGCCAGAGCTGGCTGCTCTGTTCACCAATCTCCAGCAGCAGGGTCATCATCTCCGGTACGGGTTGTGTCATGGTGCTGAGCTCCTGTATTGTAAACGTTTTCCAATTCTGCCTTTGATACCCCCGCTGTCGCCGTTTGGCGAGCACAATTTCTGCGAGTCGTCCCTCACTTTGTTGCAAACCCCTTGCAAAAAAATCCATTGGTGGCAGTCTGGATGTCTAAATGGCCGTCGCCGTTTCGTTATCCTCAGATGATTCAGGAGTTCAGATATGGATATTCGCACCGCTCCCCGCGCCATCGCGCTCGCCCTCATGCTGGCAAGCGGCATCGCCGCCGCCAACGAAGCGCTGGTGATCCAGACCGACTTTGGCCTCAAAGATGGCGCCGTTTCGGCCATGAAGGGGGTTGCCTTCGGGGTGGATCGCACCCTGCCGCTCTATGACCTGACCCACGAGATCCCGGCTTACAACATCTGGGAAGCCTCCTACCGCCTCTACCAGACCCTGCAGTATTGGCCCAAGGGCACAGTGTTTGTCAGCGTGGTGGATCCCGGTGTCGGCACCGAGCGCAAGTCAGTGGTGCTCAAGACCAGGAGCGGCCACTACATCGTGACTCCGGACAATGGCACTTTGACCCTGGTGGCCGAGCACTTCGGCATCGAGGCGGTGCGCCAGATCGATGAGAAGCTCAACCGCCTCAAGGGCTCCGAGAAGTCCTACACCTTCCATGGCCGCGATGTGTACGCCTATACCGGCGCGCGGCTAGCCTCCGGCGCCATCAGCTACGAGCAGGTCGGCCCGCTGCTGCCCGCCGAAGTGGTGAAGATCCCCTATCAGCCTGCGGTAGCCGAGAAAGATGGCACCCTCAAGGGCACCATCCCGATCCTCGATGTGCAGTACGGCAACGTCTGGACCAATATCGATGATGCCCTGCTGACCAAGGCGGGGATCAACAAGGGGGATAACGCCTGCATCAAGATCCGCGAAGGGGATGTGGTCAAATATGACGGCAAGGCCCCTTACGTCAGCAGCTTCGGCGATGTGCCGGAAGGTCAGCCGCTGGTCTACCTCAACAGCCTGCTGCAGGTGTCGGTGGCGCTGAACATGGACAGCTTCGCCGCCAAGCATCAGGTGCAATCCGGCGCCAACTGGCATATCAGCCTGAAGAAGTGCTCCTGACCCGCACATATATAAGTAGAGATAGAAACAGCAACGGGCGCCTCGGCGCCCGTTTTGTTCTCTGGGAATACAGAGGGATCAGAACTCGTTGGAGAGCGCCTTGTACCCTTTGACCAAATCGATATTGGTATGGGCCACGTCTTCGGAGAACTCGGCGGCATCCACCGAAACCCGCGGGATATGGGTCAGATCGCTCTGCTGGTTGATGCGGGTGGTGGAGGGGACGTAGAACTCCGGCGGCAGATCGCAGCCATCGATCACCGAGTTGTGACGCACCACGGCACCGTCGCCGATATGGCAGTTGAACAGCACGCTGTTGAAGCCGATAAAGACCCGGTTCCCCACTTCGCATGGCCCGTGGACGATGGAGCGGTGGGCGATGGAGGTGTACTCGCCGATGGTGACGGCTGCACCGGATTTGGAGTGGATCACCACGCCATCCTGAATATTGGAGTTGGCGCCGATGACGATGGGTTCCATCTCGCCGTTGGCATCCACTTCGTCGGCGCGGATCACCGCATAGGGGCCGACAAAGACATTCTCTTTGATGATCACCTTGCCGCAGATGATGGCGGTCTTGTCGATATAAGCGGATTCGTCGATGACAGGCAGATGGCCGGAGGGATTCTTGCGGATCATGTTACATCCTGTGGTTGCCAAGAGGGATTATCTGGTGGTGGACGAGGAGCCTACCGGTCGGTCAGCTTACCCCTGCTCGCCCTCTGGTGAAACCCCTGACTGGTCTGACCCTTGTCGTATGCCGTTTCGGCATGGCTGTTTCCGGTCGCCAGAATATGGGAGCATGGCTGTTATCCCGAGTCGCGTTAGATGGACATATAAAGATGAAGAAGATGATTGCCCTGTTGGCGGGTGGTTTGTTGCTCTCCTCGGCCGTGCAGGCCAAAGGGGAGGCGGGGGAGTTTGACTATTACGCCATGGCGCTCTCCTGGTCGCCCGAGCATTGCGCCGTCAAACCGGCGGATCGGGACCAGTGTTCCCGCAAGCTGGGCTTTGTGCTGCACGGTCTTTGGCCTCAGTACGATCGCGGTTACCCCAGCAACTGCACCCGCGAACGGCTCAATCCCGATATGGAGAGCGAGTTTGCCGACCTCTACCCCAGCCGTTTCCTCTATCGCCATGAGTGGGAGAAGCACGGCACCTGCTCCGGCCTGAGCCAGCAGGCCTTCCATCAGCTGGCGAGTGATTTGCGCCAGAAGGTGAAGATCCCGGCGGCTTATCAATCCCCGGAAGAGCCGCTGCGCAAAACCAGCTTCCAGCTCAAGGCCGATCTGGCGAGCGCCAACGAGTGGCTGGCCCCCGACAACATCACGGTGGCTTGCGCCGATGGTGGCCGCTTCCTGCGGGAGATCTACATCTGCGTCAATAAAGAGGGGACGGATGCGGTCACCTGCTCCGCCGAGATGCAAAAGCGCGAGCGCCGCTCCTGTGGCCAGCCGGACTTCCTGCTGCGCAGCGTGCGTTAAGCCTTCACTCTCTTCATCAGGCCCCTTGCGGGCCTGATGTGCAACCACTGCTATCGGAAAGGAGTCTGACAGATGGATGGCAACAACAGGTTTGGCCCGACAGAGCGGGCAATGCTGCTTGGGGTGAAAGGATGAGCCTGTTTGCCGAGCTGGGAATGCGTTATCCCATTATTCAGGCGCCGATGGCCGGTGTGCAGGGAAGTGAGCTGGCGCTGGCCGTGACCCGTGCGGGCGGCTTGGGCTCCTTGCCTGCCGCCATGCTCACATCAGCGGAGCTGCGCAGCGAACTGGGACGACTTACCCAAAGCGGCCTTGGGCCATTTAACATCAACTTCTTCTGCCATCGGCAACGGGAACCTGATCCCGTTGCTCTGGCCAGTTGGCAGCAGCGCCTTGCTCCCTACTACGCCGAGTTCGGCATACTTCCCCCAGCCGTTACGACAGCGTCAAGTCGTGCGCCTTTCAATGGGGAACATGCCGCCATGTTGGCCGAGTTCAGACCGGCTGTGGTCAGCTTTCACTTCGGCCTGCCCGCGCCCGAGTTGCTTGCCCGGGTGAAGGCTGCGGGGGCCAAGGTATTTGCCAGTGCCACCACGGTGGCGGAGGCTGTATGGCTCGCTCAACACGGCGCCGATGCCATCATCGCTCAGGGATTGGAGGCGGGCGGTCATCGCGGTCATTTCCTCTCCGATGATCTCGCCTTGCAGCAGAGCACCTTGACCCTGCTGGCGCAAATCCTCGCGGTGACCGATCTGCCGGTGATCGCCGCTGGCGGTATCGTCGATGGCAAGGGGATCGCCAACGCGCTGACGCTGGGGGCGAGTGCCGTGCAGATGGGGACCTCCTTTCTCTGCTGCCATGAAGCGACCACCTCGGCGCTGCATCGAGCCTCCCTTCACTCACCCCAAGGCCTGCAGACGGCACTGACCAATCTGTTCAGTGGCCGCCCGGCGCGGGGTATCGTCAACCGTCTGATGCGTGAGCTGGGCCCGCTCTCGGATCTTGCCCCTCACTTCCCCTATGCCAGTGGCGCACTGGCACCGCTGCGTGCTGCCGCCGAGAAGGCGGGGGACAGTGGCTTCTCTCCGCTCTGGGCTGGGCAGGATGTATCGGGCTGCCGGGATCTTCCCGCTGGCGAGCTGATAGCGTGCTGGGTCAAAGAGGCTGGATTGGGATAAGTGCTTCTATATATACCTCATACGCCTTCTTATATAGAAGATGTCGAGGGCGCTGTGCGTTAGACGCGACAGTGCGGCAATGGTAGATGAGTGCCAGGCCAGTACCCTTGTAAGGCATTTATCCGGTGTAAAACGTCCTCACTTTACCCTTGACTGTGGATAAGTCTGTGTAAAGGCTGTTCATTGATATGAATAACCAAGAAATTGCACTTTTTTGCAATTTTATTGCGGTAAAGCCTTGCCAATGTGAGCTGGATCTCTATAATGCGCCTCCATCGACAGGGCAAGCGGCAACGCAAACAA
>NZ_JRJY01000148.1:0-232 GCF_000801015.1 Aeromonas sp. ZOR0001
CCTTCTGATGTGTGAAAATCCGAAACCTGTTGATTGGTTTCGGATTTTTTATGCGTATAGCCCATGCTCTCGACTTCCTCCACGCCAGCAATGCCGCTCAGTTTGAGTCACTCTCCGACCTCATTTCTCCCGAGCTCATCACGACGCTGCTCGCCGAAGAGGATATCGCGACCCTGCGTCGTCGCCGCATGCCCATGGAGCGTTTGGTCTGGGCCATCATCGGCATGGCTAT
>NZ_JRJY01000131.1:0-1344 GCF_000801015.1 Aeromonas sp. ZOR0001
GCGAGCCTGTTGACATAGGAGCGTCAACGCCCCGATGGAGCGATGGTTCAGAAGCCGGAAGTCAGAGTGGCTCCCAGTAACGGGATACCACCAGCAAAAGAGTGTTTAGAAAACCAGAGGTGATCAAATCGTAGATATGAAAAAAGGGCCCGCAGGCCCAAATGCCAGTCAGTTAAGCCTGACTGGCATTGTTTTTATTGGCTTTATTCACACTATACCTCTGGGGCCTTGGCTTCACGCAGCGGGGGTAACTTCGCTCCCTTCGTTCCGGCAGCACAAACTGGCCCGCTTGTTTCTCCAGGTCAGCTACTCGCTTCGGGATGCTCCCCGGTGACAGGTACGGCATGCAGCTCAGTTCATGGATGAGGTACACCGATGCCATGTGAAAACTCCGCTGGCTCGCCGTGTATCCCTTCAGACTCGCGGCCATCTTTACCATCTGGCTGCGCAGCAGATTGTACGCCAGCAGCACGCCCCACAGCTCTTGCCGTATCCCCGCCGCCTTCTTGCTGCGCAGGGTCAGCCGGTGTTGTTGCAGGCTGTGCCTCATCTCCCGATAGCCCAACTCGATTTCCCAGCGATGGCTGTAGAGCTCGACGATGTCGGCGCCCGGAAAGCGCATCGGGTCGACCATTGAGGTCAACACTTGGCGCTCCTTTCCGCTGATGTTGCGGGTCAGCAAACGGGCTTCCACCGTGTCCGGCAGTTGCGGCCACTTCTTGCGTGCCTGTCGACTGGTCTTGAGCTGCACCAGCACATCCTGACGCCCCAGCTTGCGCACCACCTCATACTGCGTGCCCTTTTTGAGTGGCAGCAACCAGTGCCGCTCGCTGCCAGTGGTTTGCCAGGCGTGGAGCAGGCCGAGAGAGTAAAACCCCTTGTCGAACAGAGTCAGCGAGTGGTCCGGCGTGCGTGCGATGAGTTGCTCGGCCAGTACCATCTCGTTGACGGCGCAGCTCTCCATGACCGCCTGAACAAGCAGGTGGCTGGTCAGCTCCATCTGACAGAGCATGCGCACCTGCGGATAGGCCGTCTCGCCATGCCGGGTGCCAGGTTTGGCAAAGGCGGCGGCATTGTCCGGGGTATCGGGTGTGCGCCACATCCGGCGAGCAGTTGCAGCCCGGCCCAACCGGGATGATTGGCCTGCTGGTGCCAGAGAGAGGCGATCTCGTGAAACAGCCGTTCGATGCTCTTGTCCCCTAATTTTTGGCGAGCTTGCAGGAAGGCGCTGGGGGCAACGAAGGGGCGGTCGCCGGGCAACAGGATATCGAGCTGATTGACCAGCTGGGTCATGGGGACGTGGCGGAAGATAGCCATGCCGATGATGGCCCAGACCAGACGCTC
>NZ_JRJY01000045.1:0-1270 GCF_000801015.1 Aeromonas sp. ZOR0001
GAAGAACGGCCTAACCAAGTGTCCGGATTTAGTTGACCACTACACAGTGCAAATACGAAGGGGCAAGATGTAAAGGTTGATATATTCAATCTTGATCAGATCCCCGATGCCATGGAAAAGATGGGATGGAAGGTTGCACCTCAGCTCATGCGTCATTGGCTCAGTTTAAAGCCAGCGTACAAGTTCACAGAAGAAACCAAAAGAGCACTTCTACGTAGTGATGCGAGAACAATCCCTAATGACAGATTCAATGACACTATTGTCAAAATGGCGTGGGTAAGACCTTTTATAAAGGAAAAACTGCAGGAAAGAATGCTTAGTTGGAGCTCGCCTGCTGGTATTAATGAATTGCGTAATAAATTAAAGGCGGCAGGATACTCTCCAAATATGTGCATACCATTAGGTATGAGTGACAGTGCTCAAGTGTTGGATGCCACTGCACACGTTAACACGATTAGCGTTGGTGTATATCTCAAAGATACATATGATTTTGTGGATGGCAATAAGATAACAACTGAGCCATTGGGGATATGGAGTAAAAATCGTGTGTTAACTAAAGCTGAAAGTGCTACCTCCTTATCATCATATGGTGCAGGTTTATATGGGATGTTAGCTCGAAAATGGAGCGGATTTGTTCCTGTATTTAATCGCGACTTCCGTGATTGGCAAGATAAACATAATTCGGGAGGGGATTTTATAGTATTTTCAGATGTGCTTTGGTTACACCCTCTCCCAAATCAGAGAGTTATATATTTATGAAGAAGCTGGCTATGTTTTTGGTGTTGATATTCGTGGCATATTGGTTGCTGTTAGCACACGTATCATGGGACATCTTTGACAAGACTCCATCTGTTAGTGTGGTGTCAAAAGATGGTAAGTACAAAGTGTTCTTAAAAGCAGTATATCCAGTAAACCCAATTGGCATATATTGTCAGCTCACTACAGAATCGCCAATATTTTTGAATTGTATGATGCCAAGGGAGATTATGTAGGCCAATTGTCTCCCTTTGTATGCTATGGGGATGGCGAGATGTTCCATATCGATTCCCTGGGGAAGAATTTACCTCCGATGTTGATAGCTTCGTTGTTTTTGATGACGAATATAATGGTGAGTTAAACATAAGCACCAAGCACAAAAAGTGGTGGAGCATGATCCTGTCTCCATTTCATTCAAGGGGATGAATTGCTAGTGGGCTCCGTGTATGAAAACTAAAATAAAGAATTTTGTGTACAGATCTAGTTATCACCTGACACCGGCCTCAAACCGGTG
>NZ_JRJY01000094.1:0-209 GCF_000801015.1 Aeromonas sp. ZOR0001
ATAGCAGGTAAAGGGGCGACAGCCTGTATCCCGCCTCGCAAGAATGCGGGGTTATGGAAAAAGGGGCACCCAAGAAATGGAGCAGTGCTGGTAATGCGTAAGGAAGGGCTGGCGCACTGGAAGAAGATATCGGGATACCACCGTCGCTCGCTGGCAGAGACGGCGATGTATCGGTTCAAGCAGTTGTTGGCGGGGAAAATCAGTCTGCG
>NZ_JRJY01000005.1:0-62230 GCF_000801015.1 Aeromonas sp. ZOR0001
GACACCGTGCAGAGTACGACAGCAGATATTTCGGGTCAGGTACGTTTCAACGACGATGGTCCGATTGCATCGGTAGCAACTAACACGGGTCAGGCCACTCAGGTGCAAAATACCAACCTGATGTTGATCCTCGATATTTCCGGCAGTATGGGTGATCCATCGGGCTATCAAGGCATGACCCGGATGCAGGTGATGCAAAAATCTGCCTTGGAGTTGCTCGACAAGTACAGTGCCTATGGCACCGTTATGGTCAATATCATCACATTTGCATCCTCTGCTACTAACCCAACCAGTATCTGGGTCAATGTGGATGTGGCCAAGTCGACCATATTGGGGCTGCAACCATCAGGTGGTACTAACTATGACGATGCTCTAAATGAGGCGATCAAGGCCTTTGGCGATACAGGCAGGCAGATTAACGCACAAAATGTCTCCTATTTTATGTCAGATGGTCAGCCTACAGCGAACGCATTGAGTGGCTCAGCCGCTTCTGTCCTGGATGGAGATAACTCCCTTGGTGGTGGCAATGGCATTGATGGTGACGGCTCGACACTGAGTGGAGAAACCAAAGATTGGGCTGATTTCCTTAAAGCGAACAATATTAACTCCTTTGCGCTAGGGATGGGCTCGGGATCTACCCAGTCTGCACTTGATCCCATCGCTTACAATGGTGTCAGCGGCGCGAGCCCAGCGAATACAACCGCTGTGGTTGTGACTGATTTCAGTCAATTGGCCGCTACGCTTTTGAGTACCGTTGTGGCGCCACCGCTGGCGGGTCAAATAATCAATGGCATAGTGGCCAGTGCCGGGGCGGATGGTGGCTGGCTCAGCTCCATTACTGTTGGGGGGATAACGTATACCTACAACCAGAACACGGATACCCCATCTGGCGATACGTCGGTTGGGACCTTTAACCAATCAACAAACGAATGGATGATTGCGCTGGCTGGCGGCACCCTCAAGGTAGATATGGACAACGGGGCGTATACCTATACTCCGCCGTCTGCTATACCGGCAGGGGGCATAAACCAGGTCGTGGGCTATAGCGTTACCGATAAGGACGGGGACACAGCGTCCAGCACCCTGGCCATCGTTATCAGGCCAGCGGTTGGTCCCACTGCGGTGCGTGATGATTTCATCATCACCAACCAGGACCCTGTAACCGTTCCGGATTGGGCACTGCTTGTCAATGATACCGGGCCGCTGGCTGCGACCCAGATTATTACGGGTGTTTCTGGGGCCGTTGGCGGAACAGTGACAGATAACGCGGGTTCGGTGACGTTCGATGATACCTCTGGCAGCGCAACCCCCAGTAGCTACGAAGGGTCATTCAACTACACCAATAGCTCGACCACAGATACGGCCAAGGTCTTCGTGGATGTTCAAAGCGGGGCAACGCTCACAGGAGGATATCTGGACGAGATCCTCATCGGCGGGACGGGGGCGGATACGCTCAACGGCAATGCTGGAAATGATATTCTGCTGGGCGGTGCCGGTAACGACGCTTTGAATGGTGGCGAGGGCAACGACATTCTTGTTGGCGGTGCAGGCAACGATAACTTGAACGGTGGTGCTGGCAACGACACGGCCAGTTACATCGATAGTACGGCCGGTGTCACTGTTAAGGTCAATGGTAATAATCAGGCGACCGGTGGTGCGGGTACTGACAGTCTGAGCAATATGGAAAATCTGGTGGGTTCCATGTTCAACGACAGTCTGACGGGGGATGGCAATGCCAACGTACTGAGCGGTTTGGTTGGAAGCGACATCTTGAGCGGTGGTGGCGGCGATGACTTGCTCCTTGGTGGTGCTGATGGCGACACCCTGACAGGTGGAGGCGGTAAAGACACCTTTAAGTGGGGGGCGGGTGATATCGGTGGTGTGGATGTCATCAAAGACTTCACCACCGGCACTGGCGGAGATGTACTGGATATAAGCGAGCTGCTCACTGGCGAACATGCCAACTCTGGTTCGCTTGATGCGTACCTCAATTTCAGTAGTGATGGGCCAGGCACAAACAAATCAACATTGACTATTGATTTGGATGGTACGAATGGAGGAACCACCCACGTCATAAAGTTTGACAGTATTGACTTGACGACCCTGGGTAACAGTGACTTGCAGATTATTCAGAAGTTGCTGGATGACGGTAACTTGAAGGTTGATCCGTAACCTTGTCTTGGGGCCGGGCTTGCCTGGCCCCTGTTTTTTCCTCAAGGGGATGGATAAGATAGCGGCAGTAGAGGAGAGGGGTAATCATGCAGTCATTCAACTGGGTCGACATTGATGGCATCCGTTATAGCTGGGATGGGCAGGGGAACATTACCTGCGCAGGCCAGTTTGGCTATCAGGCCTCGATCTCGGGGGATCGACTGGATGGGATGGAGATTGAGAATGAGGCCGGTGATGTAGCGGGCTCGCTCTATGTTGACTTCGCTACGGCCTCTATCACTTATGTGCCGGTCATGGATACCGAGTCTGCCCATAACATGATTCTGGTTGGCCATCATCAGGGGCAGCAGGAGTATCCGCTGGCCAGTTTTCACTCTCCGTTGTTGCAAGATTTGCTAGGACCATCTGATACCATCCCTTGGTCTGCGATGGAGGAGGATAGTGGTGGCACCAATATCGGACAGGCGGTGCAAGGACACGTTCTGTCGTGGGACTCGTTCCATTTCGATGATGAGGTGTTGGTCTGTGGCGCGGCTCCTGCGCTGGATATGGCAAACCAGAGCCAGGATCCCGGCAGCATGGTCACCATTAGTCTCGATCTGACCAATCAGATACTGGATCAACTCCCCCCCTTGCACGATATATGAATCCCGTAGCTGCACGGGCATAATGGCCTCAATCTTTCCGATTGAGGTTTTTTTCTATGTGGCGTCCCCTTCTTACTCTTTCCGCTCTGGTTGTCAGTGCTCCGCTGCTGGCGATTGAAGTGCCGCAAGCGCCCCATCTGGTGGTGAGCGGTTATGCCGAGCAGAAGACCGAACCCGATATGCTCACCCTCAATGTGGCGGTGAGTGCACTGGATAAGCAGGGCCTCAAGGCCAAGCAGCAGGTCGATACCAAGGTCGCAGCCTTTTTCAGCCAACTGGAAGGGCTGGGGATCAAGCGCAGCGATGTTGAGGCTGGTAACCTGATGGTCTCTCCGGAATATCAGTATGGCGAGAACAAGAAACCGGTATTGCTGGGATACCGTGCCCAGCGGCAATTGGCGGTGAAGCTCTATCAGCTCGACAAGTTGAGCCCCCTGATGGATACCGCACTCAAAGCCGGGCTGGAGTCCGTATCCCAGATTGAGTACGGGTTGAAATCGCCGCAGGTCATCAAGGAGCAGGCCCGTCTGAATGCCGTTGAGGATGCCAAAACCAAGGCTGAATCTCTGGCCAAGGCGTTCGGGATGAAGCTTGGCAAGGTCTACAGTGTGGAGTACCGCAATGCTTCGCCCATTACCGCCTACAGCCGCAACCTGAAAGTGGTGCAGGCCATGGCGATGGCTGCACCTGCGGCGGATATGGCGGACAACAGCTATCAACAACAGCAGATCACGGTAAGTGATAATATCGAGGCTGTTTTCTTGCTGGAGTGATGCCCGTCGTTTAAGTCCAGTCATGAACAACCCCGCCATTTGCTGCGGGGTTTTTATTGCGCATCGATGCAGATATAAAAAAGCCGACGCTCGTGTTTACTTAATCGAGCGTCGGCTTTTTGTTGCGCTGGGTTTATCAGGCGGTCACAGCATCAGCCTGGGTCGCTTCAGGAGCCGGGTTGCGGATGAGGTAATCAAACGCACCCAGTGCGGCGGTGGCGCCAGCACCCATGGAGATGATGATCTGCTTGAACGGTACCGTGGTGGCATCCCCTGCGGCGTAGACGCCGGGCAGGGAGGTCGCCCCTTTGGTATCGATCTCGATCTCGCCAAAGCGGGTCAGGGCAATCTCGCTCCCTTTCAGGAACTCGGTGTTCGGTACCAGGCCGATCTGGACGAAGATCCCCGCCACCGCCAGGTGTTTAATCTCACCGGTGGTGCGATCTTCGTAGTCCATACCGACCACCTTGCTGCCATCACCGATCACTTCGGTGGTGCGAGCGCTCATGATGATGTCGATATTGCCCATAGAGCGAGCCTTCTTCTGCAGCACTTCATCGGCACGCAGGGTGTCGGCGAACTCCACCACAGTCACATGCTCGACGATGCCAGCCAAGTCGATCGCTGCCTCGATGCCGGAGTTACCGCCACCGATCACCGCCACTCGCTTGCCCTTGAAGAAGGGGCCATCGCAGTGCGGGCAGTAGGCCACGCCTTTGGTGCGGTACTCGAGCTCGCCCGGCACGTTCAGATCACGCCAGCGGGCACCGGTAGCCAGGATCACGGCGCGGCTCTTCAAGGTGGCGCCAGAGGCGAGATCCACGTTCACATACCCATCTTTGCTGATGGCGGCGGCGCGCTGTTCGGTGATCACTTCCACGCCGTACTCTTTGACGTGCTGCTCCAGGCTGGCGGCCAGCTTGGGGCCTTCGGTATAGGGCACGGAGATAAAGTTCTCGATGCCGACGGTGTCCATCACCTGACCACCGAAACGTTCGGCAACGATGGCGGTGCGAATGCCTTTACGAGCGGCATAGATGGCCGCTGCGGCGCCAGCCGGGCCACCGCCCACGACCAGCACATCGTAGGGATCTTTCTCATTCAGCTCGGCAGCCTTGCGCTCGGCGGCACCTGTGTCAAGTTTGGCGACGATCTCTTCCAGCGAGATCCGCCCTTGGCTGAACGGTTGGCCGTTCAGGTAGACATTCGGTACCGCCATGATTTGACGCTCATTGACCTCTTCCTGGAACAGGGCGCCGTCGATCATGGTGTGAGTGATGCCGGGGTTCAGGGTCGCCATCAGGTTGAGGGCCTGTACTACGTCCGGGCAGTTGTGGCAGGAGAGGGAGATATAGGTCTCGAAGTGGAACTCACCCTTGAGATTGCGGATCTGCTCCTGCACGGCCGCATCGGCCTTGGAAGGGTGGCCGCCGCTTTGCAGCAGGGCGAGCACCAGAGAGGTAAATTCATGACCCATGGGGATGCCGGCAAAGTGAACGCGCGGGGCTTGGCCCTGCGGCGCGACACTCATGGAAGGCTTGCGAGCGGCAGTGCCAGAGGTCTGGGTGATCTTGGGGGACATCTCGGCGATCTCGCTGGCCAGTGCCAGCAGCTCTGCAGATTTGTCGCTGTCGTTGCCGGACACGCTGATCTCGATGGGATTGACGATGTACTGCAGATAGGTGTTCAGCTGTTGTTTGAGGTTGGTATCCAACATCTTCGAATTCCTTCTTGTGATTGCGGGTCGGCGTGAGATGTAAGCCGTAAAGCAGACCGGCGCCTTTGCTTGGGGCCGGAAACAAAACCGGCCCTTATGCGGGCCGGTCTTGGAAGCGGGAGGCTTAGATCTTGCCTACCAGGTCCAGGGACGGGGCCAGAGTGGCTTCGCCTTCTTTCCATTTAGCCGGGCACACTTCACCCGGGTGGGAGGCAACGTACTGGGCAGCTTTGACTTTGCGCAGCAGTTCCAGTGCGTCACGGCCGATGCCGCCAGCGTTGATCTCGACGATCTGGATGATGCCCTGCGGGTCAATCACGAAGGTACCACGGTCAGCCAGACCAGCTTCTTCGATCATCACGCCGAAGTTGCGGGTGATGGTACCAGTCGGGTCACCAATCATCGGGTACTGGATCTTCTGAATGGTGTCAGAAGTGTCGTGCCATGCTTTGTGAGTGAAGTGGGTATCGGTAGAGACAGAGTAGATCTCGACGCCCAGTTTCTGGAATTCAGCGTAGTTGTCAGCCAGGTCGCCCAGCTCGGTCGGGCAAACGAAGGTGAAGTCAGCCGGATAGAAGAAGACCACGGACCACTTGCCTTTCAGGTCAGCGTCAGACACCTGAACGAATTTGCCATTGTGGTAGGCGGTAGCATTGAACGGCTTGATTTCAGTGTTGATGTAGGTAGACATGTAATTGCTCCTTGGTGATGTACATATGCCGGTCTGGTGTTGAAGAGTCTTGCCAGACGAGGCGCTTAACTTTCGATGGATTCATCATAGGGGCTTCCGCTAATCGATAAAAGCCGCAATTTTGAATCGCTTAAATCTACTTATTAGATAGCTCACTATGGCTGTACCTAACATGAATATCTCTGGCCTACTGAGATAACTCCTTGTCGTGGTTCAATATCTGTGCGCTACATCGCCTTTTCAAGGCATGAGAAGGGGTGTGCAGAGCCACGATGACGCGATGAGATAAACGGTGGAGCAAACAGGTGGCGCAGGAGATTGAGGCCGCTGCTCGCAGCGATGGGGGATGTGCTGGTAAGGGGGAAGCCGAAAAGCGCAGATAAAAAAATCCCGGCGCTATCGCAACGACAGGGCCGGGTCATCAAACAAGGAATGGCTATATAAACAAATGCTTTACAGCAAAGACTAACTACGGGGTGTGCAAACTTGCAGACATATGAGAGGAAGATAATGGGTGCACAATCCCTCGTCTCCCCCTCGGCAACTATTGCATGAGAGGGATGATAGTGTGACGCAGATCACAAGGCAAGCATTTGGTGTAATTTTTCAATCAAAATGAAAGTGTTTCATCATTTCAGCTTATTTAGACGGCTGAAAACGCTTTTATTGTAATTTAATTACAGGTTGGTCTGTCAAAAGTCGGTAGGTGGTTCCTGCTCTTCCATCAATTCCAGCAGGTTGATGGCCACGGCAATAAAGTCCGACTCGGTGACAATGCCGATCAGCTTGCGTCCTTTGAGTACCGGCAGGCAGCCATATCTGTGGCGCTGCAGGTAGAGTGCTGCCTCCTTGATGCCGGCGTGAGGATCTACGCTCGCCACTTGCCGTGTCATGATCTCGTCGAGTTGCACGCTGTCGGTAAATTCGGCTTCCCGCTCTGGGCTGATGAGCAGCAGCTTGGATTCCCGGGTGGCCAGGATATCGGTGAGAGTTACCAACCCCAGCAGGTGATGCTGCTCGTCGACGATGGGAATGTGGCGGATCCGCTCCTGCTGCATCAGGTCCATCGCCTGTTTGACACTGTTTGACGGACCCAGAGTGAAGGGATGTTCGGTCATGATTTCGGATAGGGTCATCATGGTGGGCCTCCTTGTGTATCTGCTTTCACCCTAGCCCAGCCCCAACTGGCAAAACATGATCAGGGTCAATACAGAACATTAAAGAATCATTAACCGGAGGTGTGTCTCAATATTGCTCGCTACCCCTTGTCTCTCTTGGGTTTTTGGTCTTTTGGGTTGCCTTGGAAGATGGGGATAACTAGACTAGCCGCCGATTCCCCCCGAGGTGAAAGATGCAAGTATCCGATTTTCATTTTGATCTGCCAGACGAGCTGATTGCCCGCTATCCGATGGCAGAGCGTACCGCCAGCCGCCTGTTGCAGCTCGATGGTCAAACTGGCGCCCTGCGCCACGGTCAATTTGTGGATGTGCTGGATCAGCTCAATCCGGGTGACCTGCTGGTATTCAATAACACCCGTGTCATTCCGGCGCGCATGTTTGGCCAGAAGGCCAGCGGCGGCAAGCTGGAGGTACTGGTCGAGCGCATTCTGGACGAGCACAGCGTGCTGGCCCATGTCCGGGCCTCCAAGGCGCCCAAGCCCGGCACCCGGATGATCATGGATGGTGGTGTGGAGGCAGAGATGCGCGCCCGCCACGACGCTCTGTTCGAGATCCACTTCCTCGACCCGCGTCCGGTGCTGGAAATTTTGGAGGCCATCGGCCACATGCCGCTGCCCCCCTATATCGACCGTCCCGACGAGGATGCCGACAAGGAGCGCTACCAGACCGTTTACAATCAAAAGCCGGGCGCCGTCGCCGCGCCGACCGCCGGCCTGCACTTTGATGAGCCGCTGCTTGAGAAAATTCGGGCCAAAGGGGTTGAAACGGCCTTCGTCACCCTGCATGTAGGGGCGGGGACCTTCCAGCCGGTGCGGGTTGAGAAGATTGAAGATCACCACATGCACTCCGAGTATGCGGAAGTGCCGCAAGAGGTGGTAGATGCCATCGCGGCCACCCGTGCCCGTGGTGGTCGGGTGATTGCCGTTGGCACCACCTCGGTCCGTTCGCTGGAGAGCGCGGCCAAGGTCACCCTGGCGCAGGGCAAACCGCTGGCGCCCTTCTTTAGTGACACCGATATCTTCATCTTCCCTGGTTACAAGTTCCAGATTGTCGATGCCATGGTCACCAACTTCCATCTGCCGGAGTCGACCCTGATCATGCTGGTCAGCGCCTTTGCCGGTTATGACAACGTGATGGCGGCCTATCAGGCAGCCGTGGCCGGGCAGTACCGTTTCTTCAGCTACGGGGACGCCATGTTCGTCACCCGTCGCCAGGTTGAAGCATAAGCTTCAGCTTATTTACCGGGCCGTGCGCGGCCCTCCTATTGTCAGACTGTTTATCTGACGCAGCCGAGGTAGCAATGAAATTTGAACTGAAAACCACCGACGGCCGTGCCCGTCGCGGTCAACTGGTCTTCGAACGTGGTGTGGTACAAACGCCGGCCTTTATGCCGGTCGGGACTTACGGCACCGTCAAGGGGATGACCCCGGAAGAAGTGCGTGAAACCGGCGCCCAGATCCTGCTGGGTAACACCTTCCACCTCTGGCTGCGCCCGGGTCAGGAAGTGATGCGTGCCCACGGCGATCTGCACGATTTCATGAACTGGCAGGGCCCGATCCTGACCGACTCCGGTGGTTTCCAGGTGTTCAGCCTGGGCCATATTCGCAAGATCACCGAAGCGGGCGTCCACTTCCGTCACCCCATCAATGGCGAGAAGATCTTCCTCGACCCCGAGAAGTCCATGGAGATCCAGTACGATCTGGGCTCCGACATCGTGATGATCTTCGACGAGTGCACCCCGTACCCGGCCACTTATGAAGAAGCGCGCAAGTCCATGGAGATGTCCCTGCGCTGGGGCAAGCGCTCCCGCGACAAGTTTGATGCGCTGGGCAACAAGAACGCCCTGTTCGGCATCATTCAGGGCTCGGTCTACGAAGATTTGCGGGATGTCTCCCTCAAGGGGCTGCTGGAGATCGGTTTCGACGGTTATGCGGTCGGTGGTCTGGCCGTGGGCGAACCCAAAGAGGACATGCACCGCATCCTCGAGCACGTATGCCCGAAAATTCCGGCTGACAAGCCGCGCTACCTGATGGGTGTCGGCAAGCCGGAAGATCTGGTGGAAGGGGTGCGCCGTGGTATCGACATGTTCGACTGCGTCATGCCGACCCGCAACGCCCGCAATGGCCACCTGTTCACCACCGATGGCGTAGTGAAGATCCGCAATGCCCAGCACCGCAACGACACCAGCACCCTGGATGCCGAATGCGATTGCTACACCTGCAAGAACTACAGCCGTAGCTACCTGCACCATCTGGACAAGTGCAACGAGATCCTCGGTGCCCGTCTGAATACGATTCATAACCTGCGTTACTACCAGCGTGTGATGCAGGGTTTGCGGGACGCGATCGAGCAGGGTAAATTAGACGACTTTGTAACAGAGTTTTACCGTCGGCAAGGGAAGCCTGTGCCTCCGTTAGCTGAAAATGACGTTAAATAACAACAACATATAATTTTGTTTTTTTAAATCTACATCAATAAGAGGTTGTTAAATGAGCATTATCTCCAAGGCGTATGCAGAAGGCGCAGCACCGGGTGCACAGGGTGGTGGTATGGAAATGATCATCATGCTGGCCGTATTCGGCCTGATCTTCTACTTCATGATCTATCGTCCCCAGGCCAAGCGTGCCAAGGATCACCGCAATCTGATGAGCTCATTGTCCAAGGGTGATGAAGTGCTCACTTCCGGTGGCCTGGTTGGCAAAATTGCCAAAGTGGCTGCAGACAGCGATTACCTGGTGATCGCCCTGAACGACCAGACTCAAGTCACCATCAAAAAGGACTTCGTCTCTGCCGTTCTGCCCAAGGGTTCTATCCAGTCCCTTTAATCTCCCAAGGAGCACAGCGTGTTGAATCGCTATCCGCTGTGGAAATACCTGATGGTGATCCTGGTGATCGCCATCGGTTTTCTATATGCAGCCCCCAATCTTTACGGCGAAGATCCGGCTTTGCAGGTTTCTGCCAGCCGTGGTGCCGAAGTCAAGCTAGATACTCTTGATCTGGTGAAAGAGACCCTTGAAGCGGCCAAGATCCCGGTCAAACATGCTGCATTCGAGCACGGTTTTATCCTGATCCGTTTCAAGAACACCGAAGACCAGCTGAAGGCGCGCGATATCGTTGCCAACAAGCTGGGCGACAACTTCATTACCGCACTCAACCTGGCACCTTCCACTCCCGCCTGGCTCGAAGCCATCGGTGCGGCGCCTCTGAAGCTGGGTCTTGATCTGCGCGGTGGTGTGCACTTCCTGATGGAAGTGGACATGGCCGAAGCACTGACCAAGCAGCAAGAGCAGATGGTGCAGGATTTCCGCTCCGAGCTGCGCACCCAGAAGATCCGTTACTCCGGCGTGCGCCGGGTCGGTGATCAGGTGCAGGTGATCTTTCGTGACGAAGCCGATCAGGAACGCGCCGTTTCTCATCTGCGTCGTCAGAACCCTGATTTGACTTTCACTACCGAGCAGAAAGGGGATGAGTTCATCCTGCTGGCTGGTCTGAGCGAAGCCAAGATCAAGGAAGTGAAGAAGTACGCCCTCGAGCAGAACATCACCATCATCCGTAACCGGGTCAACGAACTGGGCGTGGCCGAGCCGCTGGTACAACAGCAAGGCGCCGAGCGCATTGTCGTTGAACTGCCCGGTATTCAGGATACCGCCCGCGCCAAAGAGATCCTGGGTGCAACCGCGACCCTGGAATTCCACATGGTCGATGAGACTGCCGACATCCAGGCTGCGGCCGACGGCCGTGTCCCGCCCAGCTCCAAGGTCTACAACGATCGCAACGGTCGTCCCGTGGTGCTGCAAAAGCGGGTGATCCTGACCGGTGACCACATCGTGGGTGCCCAGTCCGGTTTCGATGAGTACAGCCGTCCCCAGGTCAACATCAAGCTGGATGGCCAAGGTGGCAACAAGATGGCCAACTTTACCAAGGACAACGTCGGTAAAGGGATGGCGACCGTCTTCATCGAGTACAAGCCGGTCGGTCAACCGGGTCCGGATGGTAAGCGCAAGTTCCGCAAGCAGGAGGAGGTGATCAACGTCGCCACCATCCAGTCGCGTCTTGGCAGCCAGTTCCGTATCACAGGTATCGACAATGCCAACGAAGCCCACAACCTGGCGCTGCTGCTGCGTGCCGGTGCCCTGATCGCCCCGATCCAGATCGTGGAAGAGCGCACCATTGGCCCGAGCCTGGGTCAACAGAACATCGACAGCGGTATGGAAGCCATCGGCTGGGCCATGCTGGTGATCGTGCTGTTCATGGGGATCTACTACCGCGCGTTCGGCTGGGTTGCCAACCTGGCGCTCTGTATGAACCTGGTGTTGATTGTCGGCATCATGTCGATGATCCCTGGTGCCACCATGACCCTGCCGGGTATCGCCGGTATCGTCCTGACGCTGGGTATGGCGGTGGATGCCAACGTGCTGATCTACGAGCGTATTCGTGAAGAGATCCGCAACGGTCGTGGTGTTCAGCAGGCCATCCATCTGGGCTTTGATCGGGCATTCTCCACCATCGCCGACTCCAACGTGACCTCGCTGATCACCTGCGTGATCCTGTTCGGTATCGGTACTGGCGCCATCAAGGGCTTTGCCCTGACGCTGGGCATTGGTCTGACCGCCTCCATGTTTACTGCCATCACAGTTTCCCGTGCCATTATCAACCTGGCTTGGGGTGGACGGCGTATCGACAAGCTGCCCATCTGAGGATAGAGAGATGTTTCAGATTCTACATTTTGAAAAACCGATCCCGTTTATGCGCTATGCCAAGCCGGGTGTGGTTTTCTCTTCCGTGCTGATGGTGGTAGCCCTGTTCTTCCTGTTTGATCGGGGGCTGAACTGGGGTCTGGACTTTACCGGTGGTACCACTATCGAGGTGGGGTTCCAGCAGTCGGTGAGCCTGGACAAGATCCATGACGCTCTGGAAGAGCAGAAGATTGAAGGGGCAACCCTGCAACACTTTGGCTCCAGCCGTGACGTGCTGTTCCGCCTGACCCCGAAAGAGGGGGTCAAGGTAGAACAACAGGGTAACGAAGTGCTGGCGGCGGCCAAGCAGCTCGACGAGGGCGCAGTGCTCAAACGCGTCGAGTTCGTCGGCCCTTCCGTGGGTGATGAACTGGCGACAGACGGTGCGCTGGCCATGCTGGCCTCCATCCTCTGTATCCTGGCCTACGTGGCAGTGCGTTTCGAATGGCGTCTGGCGCTGGGGGGCATTCTCTCCCTGGTGCACGACGTAGTGATCACGCTGGGTGTCTTTGCCTACTTCCAGTACGAGTTCGACCTGACCGTACTGGCGGCACTGATGACCCTGGTGGGTTACTCCCTGAACGATACTATCGTGGTGTTCGACCGCTTGCGGGAGAACTTCCGCAAGGTGCGTAAAGGGGATACCGAGTACATTCTGGATCTCTCCATGACCGAGACCCTGAGTCGTACCATCATCACCTCCGGCCTTACCTTTATCGTGGTGCTGGCGCTGCTGCTCAAGGGCGGTGCGCTGATCCACGGTTTTGCCGTGGCCATGGTGATCGGTGTGGCGTTCGGTACCTACTCCTCCATCTATGTGGCGAGTGCGTTTGCCATGTTCCTCGGCGTCAAGCGCGAGCACATGCTGCCCACCCAGGTAGAGAAAGAGGGTGCGGACCAACAGGAAATCCTGCCGTAACAGTGAAGAGCGCCTCATGGCGCTCTTTTCTTATCTCTGCGTGTCGTTTGCTGACGCACATGATTTAAACAACAGGAGTTTGTCATGCATCACAATCCCCGTTTTTTGGCGCTGGTTGACGGGATCCGCTCCCGCATCACCGAAACCGATGTTCACCAGATCAAGCGCTGGCAGGACGAAGGGCGCACGTTTCACCTGATCGACGTGCGGGAAGAGAGCGAGTGGGCCAAAGGCCATCTGCCCGGTGCCCGATATCTGGGTCGTGGCGTGATTGAGCGGGATATCGAGACCCAGTTCCCGGATCTCGAGACCGAGCTCTACCTCTATTGTGGTGGTGGTTTTCGCTCCATTCTGGCGGCGGACAGCCTGCAACAGATGGGTTATCGCAAGGTGATCAGCGTCGACGGCGGGTTTCGCGGTTGGTGCGATGCCGGATACCCTGTCGAATCCTGATTTATTTGAGGTAGAGGGGCACAGCTACATGACAAAGCAGCTGTTGACCTTTACCATATGCGGGGTCAAGCGTAAGCGTCGGAGTGTTCATTGAACGTCAGGAAAGGGATTGGATACCTCCTCGGTATCCTGTTGTTGCTTCCCATGTGGGGTTGCAGCAGTAGCAGTCAGGTTAACACCCCCAAGGTTCCCAAGCCGCAGCCTGCTTCACTGGTGTTGGCGACCCCCCTGCAGGTCTCCTACCAGAGTGAGCTGGCGCTCGCCCGACTCGGGCAGATGCTCAGTGAAATGGAACTGACCACCGAGCAACGGGCAGAGTTGTTTTATGAGCGTGCCGTGGTGTTTGATCGGGTTGGTCTGCGTTCCCTCGCGCGGCTCGATTTCAACCGTGCCCTGCGGGAGAAACCAGATTTCGCCGAGGCCTACAACTTCATCGGCGTCTATCTGGTACAGCAGCAGAATTACGACGAAGCCTATGATGCGTTCGATTCCGCCCTCGAACTGGCGCCGGACTATGACTATGCCTATCTCAACCGTGGCATCGCCCTCTATTACGGCAACCGTCCCGAACTGGCCGCGGCCGATATGAAGCGTTTCTACGAGGCGCAGCCGGAAGACCCCTATCGGGTGATCTGGCTCTATCTGGCCGAGCAGAAACTCGACCCGTCGGCCGCCATGAGCCGGATGCGCGAGCGTCTCAACAAGTACGATGACGATGCCTGGAACTGGGATCTGGTTCGCCTCTATACCGGCGAGATCAACGCTTCCCAGCTGATGGGCAACGTGGTGAAAGGAGTGAAGGATAACCGGGAGCTTGCCGAGCGCCTGTGTGAAACCTACTTCTATCTGGGCAAGTTCGAGTTGGGCAAAGGCAACCGCAAGGAAGCCATCAGCTACTTCAAGCTGGCCTTATCCAACAACGTCTATGACTTTATCGAGCACCGCTATGCGCTGCTGGAGCTGGAGTTGATGGCGCGCAAACCCTTGCCGCCTGGTGCCCAGAGCGCTCGTAACAAGGGGGATCAGCCCTCCTGAAGCACTGCCAGATAGTTGTAAAAAAGGCCTCGCGATGAGGCCTTTTTGTTGGGCGAATGGCGGGTTTACTCCACCAGGCTCATACCGGGGATCTGGCGCCAGTAGCCGTTGCAATCGCGATCCTGCTGCAGAACGAGGGGCTGATTGCCCTGCCGGTTGGCTTTGAAGCGGGCCAGCATCTCCAGCGTCTCCATCCCTTGCGGCGAAAGCCTGACCACATCTACCAGACCTTCCATACCAGCCAGCTCGTTACCCAGGTTGTAGCAGTAACCGGACTGGGTCTGGATCCCGTTGAGATTGAACACCCGCTGCCCCTCGCGGCTGTTGGCCAGTCGTCCGGTGGGGTAGTTGATGCAGGCGAGCTCGCAGTTGTCCTTGGGCTTGTCGAGGGATCGGGCGGTGAAGCAGCGCGCCGAGTAGGCGAGCGGCAGATGGCCGTAGGCAAACACCTCCACCTCAAATTGGTCGCGCAGGGGGCCCAGATCCTGATTGAGCTGGATCAGCCAGTCACGGGAGAGCTCCACCGGCATGACCCAGCGTTTCATCCCCTGTTTGAGCAGCATGCGCAGCACATCGGCGTTATAGGCGTTGATGGCGGGACCACAGACGAAGGGGATCCCTGCCTCCCAGGCGAGTTGCACCGTACCGAGATCGTTGGCTTCGACCATCAGGTCGCCATTGTCGACCAGCCGCTTCACCTCCTTGAGCTCGGAAGGGGCGGAGATAAGGGCGAGGGTCGAGAGCACCACCTGCTTGCCGGAGCTGGCCACCTGACGGGCCAGCGCAATCCAGTCATCGACTTTGAGTTCGCGCCGCTTGCTGCAGACGGTCTCCCCCAGATAGATGATGTCGGCCTGACTGTCGGCAGCGGCATGGTAAAAGGCTTCGGTATCGGCTTTGGGCCAGTAGAAGAGCAGAGGCCCGAGAGAAAATTGCATGGGTGGACTCCTTATTGCCACTGACGATGGTAGGCGCCGAGGGTAGTCTGGCTACCTTCGGAGACGCGGGCTAGCTGGGCATCCCACTCAGCTTTAACCTGATAGGCCTCGGGATTGGCCTGATAGGCATCGATGGCTGCACGCCAGACCCGGGTCACTTGCTCCACATAAGCGGGGCTGCGCTGGCGCCCTTCAATCTTGACCGACTGGATCCCAGTCTTGAACAGCTCGGGCAGGAGACCCAGGGTATTGAGACTGGTGGGCTCTTCCAGCGCGTGGTAGGTCTGGCCATCCACGTCGAAACGCCCTTTGCAGAGGGTCGGGTAACCGGCATTTTCGCCCGGGCCATAGCGGTCGATCAGTACCTCGTTGAGCCGCGACTCGAGACCATTCGGGGTCTCTTCCCAACGGACGAACTTGGCCGGTGAGCAGGCGCCGACGGTGTTGGGGCTCTCGCCAGTCATGTAGGAGGAGAGATAGCAGCGCCCCTCGGCCATAATGCAGAGGCTGCCAAAGGCGAACACCTCTAGGCCAACATCGGTCTCGCGGGCCAGCTGCTTGACCTGATGCATGGAGAGCACCCGGGGCAGCACCACCCGTGTGGCATTGAATTGCTGCTGATAGAAGCGAATGGCGGCGGCATTGGTGGCGCTGGCCTGCACCGAGACATGGAGTTCCATCTCGGGGTAGTGGCGGCTGGCATATTCCAGCACGGCGAGATCGGCGATGATTAACGCATCGGCGCCGAGGGCCACCCCGCGATCAACCGCCTGTTTCCATCGAGTATCGGCCCCGGGATGGGCAAAGGTATTGATGGCAATATGCAGCTTGCGACCATGTTGATGCACATAATCTACCGCCTTCTCCAGTTTGCTGTCGGTAAAGTTGAGACCGGCAAAGTGGCGGGCATTGGTGTCATCCTTGAAACCGATATAAACGGCATCGGCCCCGTTATCCACGGCGGTTTTCAGTGCCGGCAAACTGCCTGCCGGACAGAGTAATTCCATTGGTACGCTCCGAGAGTGCATATGAAGGGCAAACGAGCCCTGATTGTATGCAGCCATGCACTCCCGCTTTTTGACCTGAGGCAGCTTTGTGTGGCTTTACCCTTCTTGAGGTAACCCTGCACAAGTTTGATTTCCAACAGGATCTTGCCACTCTCCCTGTGTTTGAATGCGCAAAAAAGGGAGTCTATCGTGTTTCAACAACTGCAACGCCGCCTGGTCGAACAGGCTCCGCGCTTCTTGCGCCATCCCCTCAAGCTGGTTCCGTTCAATCTGCAAAAGCAGCTGATGGAGAGTTTGCTGGCCCGGGTTTTCAAAGAGGCTATCGAAGATGGCGATTTCGAGTTTCTGGCAGACAAGTGGCTGAAAGTCGAAGTCTCTGATCTGGAGCTGTGCTGGTTTATCAGTGAGCAGAATGGCCAGCTGGTGGTAGCTCGCGAGTGTGACAAGGCCGATGTCTGCTTCAGCGGTACGGCCAACGACCTGATCCTCATCGCTGGTCGCAAAGAGGATCCGGACTCGCTCTTTTTCCAGCGCAAGCTGAAGATAGAAGGGGATACCGAACTGGGCCTTGAGGTGAAAAACCTGATGGACAGTCTGGATCTCGATGGCTTGCCAAGCCTGATGAAGTATCCCCTGATGGATCTGGCGACGTTTATCGAACGCGCCCGCACAGAGTCAGCGCAGGCTCCGGTGCAAACGGCGCCGGGCGGGATCCCGTCTTAAGTGGACAATCACTCCATGGGCATGGCGACGATAATGGTGCCGTGCCCAGAGGCAGCGACAGGCCCACAGACAGGGCAGCAAGGCGATGAGTGCCGCAGGGGCGGGCAGCTGTGACATGGCCAGCCCCGCAGCCAGCCAGATGAAGGGCTGCGCTTCATACAGCCACTCCGGCTGTAGCCAGCGTTTGCTCGGAAAGATAATCAGATCGGTACGTCGGTAGCTGGAGCGCATCATCCAGGTCACCGCTCCGGCGATAAACAGCAAGGCGCCTGCAAACCAGAGCAGGGGCTGTTCACTCAACGTAATAATGGCAATGGCTGCCAGCAGGTAGAGGCTGGGCAATCTCTCATAGATAAAGGGAGGAAGCATGGCGTGGTGTCTCCTGTGCCGTTTATCGGATATCCATCAAGTTTAGTCCCTCCTCTCACTTCCCTCATGCTGGTTTGTTATACAAACGGGTAGTTTTGTTCTGAAATGGCTCGGCTTTTACGGTGCCAACATCGTGTTCTCTTATGTTACAATTGCGCGCCATTTTTGACTGAAGATTGACTGGGCATGTTGGATCAGATTCGTATCGTTTTGGTAAACACCTCTCATACCGGCAACATGGGGTCTGCGGCACGTGCCATGAAGACCATGGGTTTGACCCAGCTGGTATTGGTTGATCCGCAAGCCTTGCCGGATGACAATGCCTTCGCCCTGGCGGCTGGTGCCAGCGATGTGCTTGCCAATGCCCGTATCGTCCCGACACTGGACGACGCGATTGCCGATTGTGGTCTGGTGATTGGCACCAGCGCCCGCTCGCGAACCCTGAGCTGGCCCATGCTCGATCCCCGTGAGGCTGGCGAAAAGTCGGTGGTTGAGGGGATGCAGCACCCGGTCGCGCTGGTGTTTGGCCGTGAACGCACCGGTCTCACCAACGACGAATTGCAAAAGTGCCACTACCACGTGGCCATTCCGGCCAATCCTGATTACAGCTCTCTCAATCTGGCCATGGCGGTGCAGACTCTCTGCTACGAAGTGCGGATGCGCTGGCTGCAGGGGCAGGCCGCCGAGCCTGAAGACGAGATGGTCTATCCGAGTGCCGCCCAGCTGGAAGGGTTTTATCAGCACCTGGAACAAACCCTGATGAAGACCGGTTTTATTGCCGATGACCATCCGGGTCATGTGATGAGCAAGCTGCGTCGCCTGTTCAATCGGGCTCGGCCGGAAGCAGCTGAGCTCAACATTCTGCGCGGTATTCTGACCTCGGTGCAGAAAGCGCGCGTACCGGATTAATCCGACTGATTTACTCAACCATATACTTGACTGATTTGGTCGGGTATGTGACCATGTGCCCCATTAAATTGCTTCGCAAGACGGTAAGGCACATGAGACTGACTTCAAAAGGACGTTACGCTGTAACCGCCATGCTCGACGTGGCGCTGCATGCAGAGCAGGGGCCCGTCCCCCTTGCCGATATTTCCGAGCGCCAGGGCATCTCGTTGTCCTATCTCGAGCAGCTCTTTGCCCGCCTGCGTAAACATGGTCTGGTGAGCAGCGTGCGTGGCCCGGGTGGTGGTTATCGCCTCGGGTTGGCCCCAGGCGAGATTTCGGTTGGTCAGGTGATCACCGCGGTCGATGAGTCGGTCGATGCAACCAAGTGCCTCGGCAAGGGCGGTTGCCACGGCGGTACCCAGTGCCTGACTCACTCCCTGTGGCGTGATCTGAGTGAACGGATCTCCAGTTTCCTCGGGGATATCACCCTGGCCGAGCTGGTGCGCCAGGCCGATGTGCGCCGGATTGCCGGCAAGCAAGATGAACAAATGAAGACCGTGTTGTCCCTGGTTGATCGGGCAGAACACGGCGATGTGAGCTTGAAAGTCCAACTATAAACGTGCTTTCCACAGCGGGACTCTGTATGACCCGGACTGTGACGGAGAAAAACATGAAACTGCCTATTTACCTTGATTATTCGGCAACCTGTCCGGTGGACCCGCGTGTCGCAGAAAAAATGATGCAGTGTCTCACCATGGATGGCCTGTTCGGCAATCCGGCTTCCCGTTCTCACCGCTTTGGCTGGCAAGCCGAAGAGGCGGTGGATCTGGCCCGTAATCAAGTGGCAGATCTGATCGGTGCCGATCCCCGCGAGATCGTCTTCACTTCCGGTGCGACCGAATCCAATAACCTGGCCATCAAGGGTGTTGCCCACTTCTATGCCAGCAAGGGCAAGCACATCATCACCTCCAAGACCGAACACAAGGCGGTGCTCGATACCTGTCGCCAGCTGGAGCGTGAAGGGTTCGAGGTGACCTATCTTGAGCCGATGCCCAACGGCCTGTTCACTATCGAGATGATCGAAAATGCCATGCGTGATGACACCATCCTGGTCAGCATCATGCATGTGAACAACGAAATCGGCGTGGTTCAGAACATTGCCGCCATCGGCGAGTTGTGCCGTTCCCGCAAGATCCTGCTGCACGTGGATGCCGTTCAGAGTGTGGGCAAGATCCCGGTAGATGTGGAAGCACTGAAAGTGGATCTGCTCTCCGTCTCTGCGCACAAGGTGTATGGTCCGAAAGGGATCGGTGCACTGTTTGTTCGCCGCAAACCCCGCGTTCGTCTGGAAGCCCAGATGCACGGCGGTGGCCACGAGCGCGGCATGCGTTCCGGTACTCTGCCGACCCACCAGATCGTCGGGATGGGCGAAGCCTTCCGTATCGCCAAAGAAGAGATGGCGAGTGAAGGCGAGCGTATCTTGGCACTGCGCCAGCGTCTGTGGAATGGCATCAAGGACATTGAAGCCGTCTACATCAATGGCGATCTGGATCAGCGTGTTCCGGGCAACCTCAACGTCAGCTTTGCCTATGTGGAAGGGGAATCCCTCATCATGGCGCTGAAAGATTTGGCGGTCTCTTCCGGTTCGGCCTGTACTTCCGCCAGCCTGGAACCTTCCTATGTGCTGCGCGCACTGGGTCTGAACGACGAGCTGGCGCACAGCTCCATCCGTTTCAGCATGGGTCGCTTCACCACCGAGGAAGAGATTGACTACGCGGTCAAGCTTATTCGTGACTCCATCGGTCGTCTGCGCGAGATGTCCCCCCTGTGGGAGATGTACAAAGACGGCGTCGATCTGAACACGGTCGAATGGGCTCATCACTGATCCACTGGGTCAGTGAGCAACAGAATTAGCAGGAGTGAGATATGGCTTACAGTGAAAAAGTAATCGACCACTACGAGAATCCTCGCAACGTCGGTGGTTTTGACAAGAATGATCCCAGCGTTGCAACCGGCATGGTCGGTGCGCCCGCCTGTGGCGACGTGATGAAGCTGCAATTGAAGATCAGCGACGAAGGCATCATCGAAGATGCCAAGTTCAAGACCTACGGCTGCGGTTCTGCCATCGCCTCCAGCTCCCTGGTGACCGAATGGGTCAAGGGCAAGACCCTGGACGAAGCGGCTGGCATCAAGAACACAGATATCGCTGAAGAGTTGGCCCTGCCACCGGTGAAGATCCACTGCTCCATTCTGGCCGAGGACGCCATCAAGGCCGCCATCGCCGATTACAAGCAGAAGAAAGGTCTCTAAGCGCCGGAGAGCAGTATGGCTATTACCATGACAGATGCCGCCGCGGCACGGGTTTCCTCTTTTCTGGCTAACCGGGGCAAGGGCATTGGCCTGCGCCTCGGCGTCAAAACCACCGGCTGCTCCGGTCTGGCCTACGTGCTTGAGTTCGTTGATGAACTGACCGATGAGGATCAGGTGTTCGAGCAGCAGGGTGTCAAGATTATTGTTGATGCCAAGAGCCTGATCCATCTGGATGGCACCGAGCTGGATTTCGTCAAGGAGGGCCTCAACGAGGGCTTCCAGTTCAACAATCCCAATGCCAAAGGCGAGTGTGGTTGCGGCGAAAGCTTCAGTGTCTGAGATGTTTGACGTCAATGATCCTTCGTCTGTGGTTGAGCGGGTCGCCCATGACCCGTTCAACCACATCTCATTTGCCAGGGGCGAGTGAGGTTGTGGCGAACGTTTCCAAGAGGTTTGCATGAATCATTTCGAGCTGTTTGGGCTGGTTGAAGGCTTCGAGCTCGATACCCGTCAGTTGGCTGATACCTACCGCCAGCTGCAAACCCAATTCCATCCTGATCGTTTTGCCACCGCCCCCGAACGGGAGCAGCTGGCTGCGGTGCAACGTGCCGCCCAGATCAACGAAGCATTCACCACCCTCAAGGCGCCGCTGCGCCGTGCCGAATATCTGCTCTCCCTGCGTGGCACTGATATCCGTGGTGAACAGCAGACTCTGCAAGATACCGCGTTTCTGATGCAGCAGCTGGAGTGGCGCGAGCGTCTGGCCGATCTGAAAGATGACGCCGACCCTGAGCGCGCCATCAAGGATTTCCGCAGCGAGATCAGGCATGATCACCAGATGTTGATGCAGCAGCTGGCCGAGTCTCTTGCCGCCGGCAGAGATCTCGTTGCCGCTGATTGCGTTCGCAAACTCAAGTTTGTCGACAAGCTCCTCGAAGAGCTGGAACGATTCGAAGACTCGCTTCTCGAGTCTTGATCCTTTAACGCTGGAAGTTTCATTACCCATGGCATTACTGCAAATCGCCGAACCCGGCCAGAGCGCTGTTCCCCATCAGCACAAACGTGCCGTCGGCATCGATCTCGGCACCACCAATTCTCTCGTCGCTGCGGTTCGCAGTGGTCACGCTGATACCCTTTGCGATGAGCAAGGGCGCGACCTGCTCCCGTCAGTGGTGCACTATCAAAGCGACGCCATTCGAGTCGGAATTGATGCCAAGCGCGAAGCGGCGCTCGATCCTCACAACACCATCGTCTCGGTCAAACGGATGATGGGCAAGGCGTTGGCCGATATCGACACCCGCCAGCAGCCTTACCAGTTTGTTGCCGCCGACAATGGCATGCCGCAACTGCAAACCCGTCAGGGGCTGGTCAATCCGGTGCAGGTATCGGCCGAAATTCTCAAAAAGCTGGCCGAGCGTGGCGCCCAGACACTCGGGGGCGATCTCGATGGCGTGGTCATTACCGTGCCCGCCTATTTCGATGATGCCCAGCGTCAGGGCACCAAGGATGCGGCCCGTCTGGCCGGTCTGCACGTACTGCGTCTGCTCAACGAGCCGACCGCGGCCGCGATTGCCTATGGCCTTGACTCCGGTCAGGAAGGGGTGATCGCGGTTTACGATCTGGGGGGCGGCACCTTCGATATCTCTATCCTGCGTCTGCACCGCGGTGTGTTCGAAGTGATGGCGACCGGCGGCGATTCCGCCCTCGGCGGTGATGATTTTGATCACCTGCTGGCGGACTGGATCAAGGAGCAAGCGGGCCTCTCCGGCGAGCTGGATGCCCATCTGCAGCGCGAGCTGCTGGATGTGGCCGCTGCCGTCAAACACGGCCTGACCGATGCCGAGCAGGTGGCGTGTACCTTTGCGGGCTGGCAGGGATCAGTGAGCCGCAACCAGTTTGATGAACTCATCACCCCGCTGGTGAAACGGACCTTGCTGGCTTGTCGCCGCGCCCTGCGCGATGCCGGTCTCGAGCAGGTGGAAGTGCTGGAAGTGGTGATGGTCGGTGGCTCCACCCGGGTGCCGCTGGTGCGTGAACTGGTGGGCGAGTTCTTCCAGCGTACGCCGCTGACCAGCATCGATCCGGACAAGGTGGTCGCCATCGGCGCCGCCATCCAGGCCGATATTCTGGTGGGCAACAAGCCCGATGCCGAGATGCTGCTGCTGGACGTTATCCCCTTGTCGCTGGGTCTGGAGACCATGGGTGGCCTCGCCGAGAAGGTGATCCCGCGCAACACTACCATCCCGGTTGCCCGCGCCCAGGAGTTCACCACCTTCAAGGATGGTCAGACCGCCATGGCCATTCACGTGGTACAGGGGGAACGCGAGTTGGTGGCCGATTGCCGCTCCCTGGCCCGCTTTACCCTGACCGGTATTCCGCCGATGGCAGCCGGCGCCGCCCATATTCGCGTCACCTTCCAGGTGGATGCGGATGGTCTGCTCTCGGTCAGCGCCATGGAGAAATCCTCCGGCGTGCAGGCCGAGATCCAGGTCAAGCCCTCTTATGGGCTGGCGGAGCAGGATATCCTCAACATGCTGAGTGCCTCCATCGAGAATGCCCAGCAGGATATGGATGCCCGCATGCTGGCCGAGCAGCAGGTTGAAGCTGACCGTGTGGTCGAGAGTTTGAATGCCGCGCTGGCTGCCGATGGCGATGCCCTGCTCAATGCTGCCGAGCGTGCCGAGATTGATGCCGCCATCGCCCATCTGCTGACCATGCGCAACAGCGGCGCAACCCATCAAATCAAAGAAGCCATTGAGGCAGCCGATGCTGTCAGTGGCGAGTTTGCAGCCCGCCGGATGGACGCCTCCATCCGCAAGGTGCTGACCGGACAAAACGTCAACAAGGTGTAATATGCCAAAACTGATCATTCTTCCTCATCCCGTACTCTGTCCGGATGGCGCCGCCCTCGAGGGGCAAAGCGGCGAGACCATTCTGGATGTGGCGCTGCGCAACGGTATCGAAATCGAGCATGCCTGCGAGAAATCCTGTGCCTGCACCACCTGCCACTGCGTGGTGCGGGAGGGCTTTGACTCGCTCGAGCCAAGTGACGAGCTGGAAGACGACATGCTGGACAAGGCGTGGGGGTTGGAGCCGGAATCGCGCCTCAGCTGCCAGGCAAAACTGGCAGACGAGGATCTGGTGGTGGAACTGCCCAAGTACACCCTGAACCTTGCCTCTGAACGCCATTAATTACACATGAGTGAATTGCACGTGCAGCATCCTGTGGTGCTTCAGTGATATGGTGGAAGGCCGTGACCCTCGGGGGCACGGCCTTTTTTGTATTCGTTATTCTCTCTTTGCCAATAAGCTCTTTCCCATAAAGAGTGCTTATACATAGTGCCAGTAAAAAGGAAGCAAACACGATGGCTGACATGATGAAGGTAGCGTTATCCACCCAGGCTGCGGCCGCCTATTGGGGCGAGGGCGCCCAGCTCAGTTTCAATGGCGACGAGGCACTGATCCATCTTGGTGCCGCGGGTCAGGAGAAGGATGTTCTGCGCACCGTTCAGCGCGCCGCCCGTCGCCTCGAATCGAGCGGGATCAAGCGGGTGATGCTGGTCGGTGAAGGCTGGGATCTGGAGCGTCGCTACGCGTTCGCCCAGGGTTTCTACGCCGCCAAGGGTGCGCGTGAACTGGATTTCGGCCAGCAGAGCGACGCGGAAGCCCGTGAACTGGATGCGCTGCTCAAGGCGGCTCGCTGGGTACGTGACATCACCAATGGCTGTCCGGAAGAGATCTACCCCATGAGTCTGGCGGAATCGGCCCTGTTGCTCATTCGTGGTCTGGCCGGGGATCAGGTTACAGCTCGCATCACCGCCGGTGAAGCGCTGCGCGAGTCCGGCCATATCGGGATCTGGTCGGTTGGCCGTGGCAGCGAACGCGAGCCTGTGCTGCTGGAGCTTGACTACAACCCGACCGGTGATCGCAATGCACCCGTGGTGGCGGCGCTGGTGGGCAAGGGGATCACTTTCGATTCCGGTGGCTACTCCATGAAGTCCTCTGACAACATGCTGCCGATGAAGTCCGATATGGGCGGCGCGGCCATGGTGACCGGCGCGCTGGCGCTGGCTATCAGCCGCGGTCTGAACCAGCGGGTGAAGCTCATTCTCTGCTGCGCCGAGAACCTGGTCTCCGGCCACGCCTTCAAGCTGGGCGACATCCTCACTTACAAGAATGGGGTTTCGGTCGAGATCCAGAACACCGATGCGGAAGGGCGTCTGGTGCTGGCCGATGGCCTGATGGCGGCCTCCGACAGCGGTGCAGCTTATATCCTTGACGCAGCCACCCTGACCGGCGCCGCCAAGATGGCGCTGGGGCGCGACTACAATGCGGTGTTTGCCCTCGATGAGACCGAACAGCTGCGTGCGCTGGCCGCTGCCAAGGTGGAAAACGAACAGGCGTGGGCGCTTCCGCTGGAACCCTGGCATGCCAGCCAGCTCACCTCGGCCTTTGCCGATCTGGGCAACGTCGCCTCGGCAGAAGGCACGGCCGGTGCCACCACGGCTGCTGCGTTCCTTTCCCGCTTCGTGCGTGATGAGGGCAAGGGTTGGGTGCACCTGGATCTGGCAGCCTCTTATCAGAAATCGGGCAACGATCTCTGGGCGACCGGCGCCAAGGGGCACGGTCTGCGTACCATCGCCCGCTGGCTGCAGGAGGTGACCGCATGAATGTCTGGTTAAGTCGTGAATTTGCACCGGCCGAGTGGGGGGAGGGGGCGCTGCTCTCTCACCGTGCCGACGGCATGGTGATCCATCTGGTGACGGCCAATCCGCTGCTCGATATCCAGCAGGCGGCCCGTCGCCTCTGCCAGCAGGGGATCCAGAAAGTGACCCTGGCTGGTCACTGGGAGCGTGAACAGCAGTGGGCTTTTGCCCAAGGGCTGCAAACCCCCAAGGCGGAGGTGCAACTGCAGTGGGCCATGTCCTCGGAAGAGGACAGAGAGGAGCTGGAAGCGCGTTGGCTCTGCGGCCGCTGGGTGCGCGAGATGACCAATGCCACCCCGGAGCAGTTGGGCCCGCTGGAGCTGGCGGTGGAAGCGGCCTCCTTTATTACCGAGCTGGCGCCGGACAAGGTGAGTCATCGCATTTTGAAAGGCGAAGCGCTGCAACAGGCGGGCTGGGTCGGCCTCTATCAGGTGGGCCGCGGCAGTGCGCGCGAACCGGTATTGCTGGAGCTCGACTTCAACCCGGGGCGTGACCCCAAGGCGCCGGTGGCTGCAGCGCTGGTGGGCAAGGGGATCACCTTTGACTCCGGCGGCTACTCCATGAAGAGCTCCGAGGGGATGCTCACCATGAAGTGCGACATGGGTGGTGCGGCGATTGTCACCGGTGCGCTGGCGCTGGCCATGCTGCGCGGGCTCGACAAGCGGGTGAAGCTGATCCTCTGCTGCGCCGAGAACCTGGTCTCCGGCCACGCCTACAAGCTGGGCGACATCCTCACCTACAAGAACGGCACCACGGTCGAGATTGTGAATACCGATGCCGAGGGGCGGCTGGTACTGGCCGACGGCCTGCAACTGGCGAGCGAGTCCGGCGCACCGCTGATCATCGATGCCGCGACCCTGACCGGCGCAGCCGTGATGGCGCTGGGTGGGCGCTACAATGCCCTGTTTGGCCTCGATAAAGGGCTGGTAAGCCGCGCCATGACCTATGCCGATGCCGAACATGAGCCTGCCTGGCCGCTGCCGCTGGAGCCCTGGCACCGCCAGCAGTGCCCCTCCCATTACGCCGACACGGCCAACAGCCGTCCGGTGAAGGGGGGCGGGCCGGGTGGCGCCTCCAACGCTGCGGGTTTCCTCTCCCGTTTCGTTGCCAACGAAGGGATGGGCTGGTTGCATATCGATCTGGCCGCCTGCTTCAGTGACAACGGCGATGCCCTCTGGGCGCCGGGGGCCAATACCCTGGGGATGCGCACCATAGCGCGGGCCCTGCTGGCGGAAGCCAAATAGGCGAGACAAGGCACCTTCGGGTGCCTTTTTCATGCTGTTCGAATTGTGAGCAAAAGATGGGGTTTTGGCGGTTTAAGGTAACTATCGTGCGCAAGCGCACATATTTTCCGGCTCTGCTCGGTCAAGATGAGTGTGGATGTTGATTGCAAGGGAGTGATGTTTAATAAAAAGTTGCTTGTTTGTGTGTTTTTCCGGTTTTTGTTTACGTATAATAGCCAGCGAACATGGATTCTAACAATAAAACTCTGTAGTTAAGGAAAGATATCAATGGCCATCGAACGTACCTTCTCTATCGTCAAACCGGATGCTGTCAGCAAGAACCTGATCGGTGCCATCTATAGCCGTTTCGAAAGCGCAGGCTTGAAAGTGGTGGCATCCAAAATGCTGCACATGAGCAGTGAACAGGCTGCCGGTTTCTATGCCGAGCATCAGGGCAAGCCTTTTTATGACAATCTGGTCAGCTTCATGACCTCTGGCCCTGTCATGGTGCAGGTGCTGGAAGGGGAAGACGCCATCCGTCGCAATCGTGAGATCATGGGTGCTACCAACCCGAAAGAGGCGCTGGCTGGTACCTTGCGTGCCTGTTATGCCGAGAGCATCGATCGCAACGCAGTGCATGGCTCCGATGCACCGGCATCCGCTGCCCGCGAAATTGCCTACTTCTTCTCTGACAACGAGATCTGCCCGCGCGGCTGATTTTTGTGGATGATGACCCAAGGGAGCCTCGGCTCCCTTTGTTGTTTTCGCCGTTTACGCAATATCCCTCTATTCTCCAGGTGGAAAGCCAGACCCATTATTTGTACAATGCCGCCCCCTGACGTCGTCAGCCAATAATTGATGAAGTGTTTGAACTGAGGCCATTGATGAGCGAAACAAAAATCAACCTGCTGGATCTTGATCGGGATGCCATGCGTGCCTTTTTCGTCGAACTGGGCGAGAAGCCATTCCGGGCAGATCAGGTCATGAAGTGGATCTATCACTTTGGGTGTGATGATTTCGATCAGATGACCAACGTTAACAAGGTGCTCAAAGAGCGCCTCAAGGCGATCGCCGAGATCAAGGCGCCCGAGATCAGTCGCGAGCAGCGTTCTGCCGATGGCACCATCAAGTGGGCTCTGCAGGTGGGCGATCAGGAGGTAGAGACCGTCTACATCCCGGAAGATGACCGCGCGACCCTCTGCGTCTCCTCTCAAGTTGGCTGTGCGCTGGAGTGCAAGTTCTGCTCCACGGCTCAACAAGGCTTCAACCGCAATCTGAAAGTCTCCGAGATCATCGGTCAGGTGTGGCGTGCTGCCCGTGTGGTCGGTGGCAAGCGTCCCATCACCAACGTGGTGATGATGGGGATGGGCGAGCCGCTGCTCAACCTCGCCAACGTGGTGCCCGCCATGCGTCTGATGATGGATGACTACGGCTTTGGCATCTCCAAGCGCCGGGTGACCATCTCCACCTCTGGCGTGGTACCTGCGCTGGACAAGCTGGGCGACCAGATCGACGTGGCGCTGGCGATCTCCCTGCACGCCCCGAACGACAAGCTGCGTTCAGAGATCATGCCGATCAACGACAAATACAACATCGAGGAGTTCCTCGCAGGTGTCCGTCGTTACCTGGCCAAATCCAATGCCAACGGTGGTCGGGTGACCGTCGAGTATGTCCTGCTCGATCATATCAATGACGATATGCAGCATGCTCACGAGCTGGCCAAGGTGCTCAAGGACACTCCGAGCAAGATCAACCTGATCCCGTTCAACCCCTTCCCGGGCAACCCTTACGGCAAGCCGAGCAACAGCCGTATCGATCGCTTCTCCAAGGTGCTGATGGAGTACGGTTTCACCGTGATTGTCCGCAAGACCCGTGGTGATGACATCGATGCCGCCTGTGGTCAGCTGGTGGGTGACGTGATTGACCGTACCAAGCGAACTATCAAAAATCGGATGCAACAGGATGGGATTTCCGTCAAAATGGTTTAAATGCTAAGCCATTGTATAGACAGGGAATGGATACACGTACATTGATCGTAGTGGCAGCGCTCTGCGCGCTGCCAGGCTGTGTGACCGAGACCACTTACGCTGGCCAGAACTCGACCCAGCGTGAAGTGGGTCCTGACCTCAAGGCGGCTGCCCAAACCCGCCTCGACCTGGGTATCCAGTACCTGCGTCAGGGCAATGCCGAGCAGGCCAAGTTCAATCTTGACCGCGCCCTCCAGTATGACCCCTCCAACCCCCAGATCCAGATCGGCTTTGCCTACTTTTACCAGAAGGTAGGGGATTTCAAGGCAGCTGAGACTCATTACAAGAACGCCCTTGCCATGGATCCGTCCAATGCTGACGCAATGAACAACTATGGTGCCTTCCTCTGTGATCGCGGCAGGTATGCCGAGGCAGATCAGGCGTTCAACCAGGCTGTTATTCAGCCAGGCTACGTAAAAATTGCCGATACCTATGAAAATGCGGCACTTTGTGCGCTGCAAAATCGCAGAAATGATAAAGCAGGCGAGTACTATCGCCTGGCCTTGGGGTATAATCCCCGCAATCCAGGGTTATTGCTGGACTTGGCCGAGCTTTCCATGAAAGATGGCAAGCTGCCTGATGTGCAGTCCTACCTCGCCCGTTTTGCCGATGTGTCAGACGAGAACGAGGAGAGTCTCTGGTTGAGACTTCGGCTGGCGCAGGCGATGGACAAGCCGGCATTACTTCACCAATTCGGGACTGAGCTGGTAAGGCAATATCCCACTTCGCAACAAGCCAAGCGTTATTTAGCCAATGACTATTGAACAGCAACACGATTTCCAAGACGACTCCCAGGCAGTAGGCCCAGGCCAATTGCTGCGCAACGCCCGTGAACAGCTTGGCTGGACACGAGAACAGGTTGCGTCCCGCATTCACCTTCGTCTGACCCTGATCGCCGCTATCGAATCGGATACCTACGACAAGCACACCTCCCATACCTTTATTCGGGGCTATCTGCGTACCTATGCCAAGCTGGTCGGGATCCCCGACGAGACCATTCTGGCTGCTTACGACAAGCTGGGTCTGACTCCTCCCGACAATATCGACATGCAGAGCTTCTCCCGTCGCTCCCGCCAGCAAGCCAACGACAGTCGGCTCAAGGTGGTGACCTGGCTGGTGATCCTGGTGTTGATTGCGCTCTCGGTCGCTTGGTGGTGGCAGAGTACTTCACGCCGCTCCGCCGGTGATGAAGCGCTGGCAGCCACCGAGATGAGTGCAACCGGTTCGACTCCGGCTGAACCGGCTATCACGCCGCCCGATGCAATTAACACCGCTCCGGTGGAAGGCGCAGCCAACGCACCGGCAGCCACGGACGTGATTGCCCCTGCGGTGGTCTCCGATGCGACGGCTACCCTGGCGCCTGCTTCTGCGGCTGTTGCCCCGAACGATGTCAGCGCGGCTGTCGGCACTGCGACCGATGCTGCGGTATCCGGCGCCAATGGCACTGAATCTGAAGAGGCTGTCGTTGATCCGGCGACTGCGCCGCAACTGAAGATGAGCTTCACCGCCGATTGCTGGCTGGATGTGAAGGATGCCAACGGCAAGACCCTGTTCAGTGGTCTGAAGAAGGCCAACGACGAGCTGGTGCTGGAAGGCGCCGAGCCCCTGAAGTTCATCATTGGCGCGCCCATGGCCGTCAAGCTTGACTACAAGGGTCAGTCGTTTGATATGAGCCGTTACAACAACGGTCGTACAGCCCGCTTCTCACTGCCGCAGGAGTAATCTGTTTCCCATGTCTTCTCACGAATCACCCATCATTCGTCGTAAATCCAGACAGATCATGGTTGGTAATGTACCGGTTGGGGGCGATGCCCCCATTACCGTGCAGACCATGACCAATACCAAGACCACAGATGTCGCCGCCACCATCGAGCAGATCCAGCGGATCGAGCGGGTCGGTGCCGATATCGTCCGTGTCTCCGTGCCCACCATGGAAGCGGCGGAAGCCTTCCGGCTCATCAAACAGCAAACCCGCATCCCCATCGTTGCCGATATCCACTTCGACTATCGCATCGCCCTGAAAGTGGCCGAGTACGGTGCCGATTGCCTGCGTATCAACCCGGGCAACATCGGTAACGAGCAGCGGGTGCGATCTGTGGTCGATTGCGCGCGCGACCTCAATATTCCGATCCGTATCGGGGTCAATGGCGGGTCGCTGGAGAAAGATATCCAGGAGAAGTACGGCGAGCCGACCCCAGAGGCGCTGGTAGAGTCCGCCATGCGTCACGTGGACTATCTCGATCGTCTCGATTTCCAGGACTTCAAGGTGAGCGTCAAGGCCTCCGATGTGTTTCTGGCAGTCGGTGCCTATCGCCTGCTGGCCAAGCAGATTGAACAGCCGCTGCACCTTGGCATCACCGAAGCGGGCGGTTTCCGTGCCGGCGCGGTGAAGTCTGCCATCGGTCTGGGCATGCTGCTTACCGACGGCATCGGCGATACCCTGCGTATCTCGCTGGCGGCGGATCCGGTGGAGGAGGTGAAGGTCGGTTTCGATATCCTCAAATCCCTGCGTATTCGCTCCCGTGGCATCAACTTTATCGCTTGCCCATCCTGCTCACGGCAGGAGTTCGATGTGATCGCTACCGTCAATGCACTGGAAGAGCGGCTCGAAGACATCATCACCCCGATGGATGTTTCCATCATCGGCTGTGTGGTGAATGGCCCGGGCGAAGCGCTGGTCTCCGACCTTGGTCTGGCCGGTGCCGCCAACAAGAGTGCCTTCTATGAAGGGGGCCAGCGGGTCGATCGGCTCGACAACAAGGATCTCATTCCAACTTTGGAGCGCCGCATTCGCGCCCGCGCCGCCATGCTGGATCCCGCCAACCGGATCCCGATGGACAAGGAGTGAGCGAAACAGGGCCACATTGGGTGGCCCTTTTTCCAGGTGACTGATTTTAAATCCCGCATCCGGATTCCCTGATTTTACCTTGGGGGGGAAAATCCCTATAATGCGGCCAAATTTTACCTCTTTTTCTCGAGTATCAACGTGGCAAAACAGATCCAAGCTATTCGCGGTATGAATGATTGCCTGCCGGAGCAGAGCCCGGTATGGCAGAAGGTTGAACAGATCCTGCGCCAGGTCGTTGCCAGCTATGGCTACAGCGAAGTGCGCATGCCGATTGTCGAGCAGACTCATCTGTTCAAGCGCGCCATCGGTGAAGTGACCGACGTGGTCGAAAAAGAGATGTACACCTTTGAAGACCGTAACGGCGACAGCCTGAGCCTGCGTCCGGAAGGGACCGCCAGCTGCGTCCGTGCCGGTATCGAACACGGTCTGCTCTACAACCAGGAACGCCGGATGTGGTACATGGGCCCCATGTTCCGTCACGAGCGTCCCCAGAAGGGCCGTTATCGCCAGTTCCACCAGTTCGGTGTCGAGCTGTTTGGCATCAACGGGCCGGACATCGACGCTGAGCTGATCATGCTGACCCACCGTCTGTGGCGTCTGTTTGGCATCAGCGAGCATGTCACCCTGCAGCTCAACACCCTGGGTCAGAGCGCCGAGCGCGCCGCTTACCGCGATGCGCTGGTGGCCTATCTGGAGCAGTACAAGGAGCAGCTGGACGAAGAGAGCCAGCGCCGCATGTACAGTAACCCGCTGCGGGTGCTCGACTCCAAGGATGAAAAGGTGCAGGCCATTTTGGCGGGTGCCCCGCGTCTGTTCGACCATCTGGGCGAAGAGAGCCTGGCCCACTTCGAGGGGCTCAAGCGCCTGCTCGAGTCTGCCGGTATCAAATACGAAGTGAACGAGCGTCTGGTGCGTGGTCTTGACTACTACAACCTGACCGTGTTCGAGTGGGTCACCAGCAGTCTGGGTGCCCAGGGCACCGTCTGTGCCGGTGGCCGCTACGATGGTCTGGTAGAGCAGCTGGGCGGTCAACCGACCCCGGCCGTGGGCTTTGCCATGGGCATGGAGCGTCTGGTGCTGATGCTGGAAACTCTCGAGCTCAACGCCGATATCCGCCCGGCGGTGGATGTCTATCTGGCGATGGTGGGCGAGGGGACCGAACAGGCTGGCTTCCAGCTGGCCGAGCGTCTGCGCGATGCCCTGCCGGACCTGCGCCTGATGAGCCACTGCGGTGGTGGCAACTTCAAGAAACAACTCAAACGTGCCGACAAGAGCGGCGCAGCAATCGCCCTGATCCTTGGTGAGACCGAGGTGCAAAACGGGGAGATCACTATCAAATATCTGCGTGGTCAGGCCGAGCAACAGACCGTCAAGGTTGACGCCGCCATTGCCCTGCTGGCAGCCAAAGGAGAGTAAGCTGTGGAAGTCTATACCACCGAAGAACAACAGGTTGAGGTTATCAAGGAGTGGTGGAAAGAGAACGGAACCTCGGTGATTGCCGGGACCGTGATCGGTCTGGTCGGTCTGTTCGGCTGGCGCTATTACAACCAGCACCAGCAAGAGACCATGGAGGCCTCCTCCCACTCTTACAACCAGGTGATTGAGCAGCTGGCCAAGGGCGATGCCGCCGGTTTCGAGCAGGCACAGCAGTTTGTCACCGCCAACAAGGGTGACTCCTACGGTGAACTGGCCGCGTTGCAACTGGCTGCCGCTGCCGTCAAGGCGGGCAAGCTGGATCTGGCTGCCGAGCAGCTGGAGCTGGTGGCGACCACGGGGGACGAGAGCATTCGTCCCATCGCGGCGCTGCGTCTGGCCCGTGTGCTGAATGATCAGGGCAAGGCAGATGAAGCGCTGGCCAAGCTGGCGACCATCCAGAATGAGGCCTTCAAGGCGCAGGTAGCCGAAGCCCGTGGTGATGTGCTGCAAAAGCAGGGCAAGACCGAAGAGGCTCGTGATGCCTATCAGGCGGCGGCGGATGCCGGCGGCCTGCAGGGTAGCGCCGAGCTCAAGCTGAAAATGGACGATCTGGCCCTGCCGGCCGTTGCGACTGGTGAGGCACCGGATGCGTAATCTATTCAAGATGGTGGCGCTGGGGGCTGCGGTCTCCTTCGCTCTGCAGGGTTGCTCCCTGTTCAGTTCCGAAGAGGATCTCAACCCGATGGCGCCGCTGCCCAAGGTTGAATCTGCCTTCACTGCCGACACCGCATGGTCATCCACTGTGGGTGATGGCATTGGTGACTTCTACTCCCAGCTCAAGCCGGTGGTGGAAGAAGATCGTATCTATGCGGCGGCCCGTGACGGCGATGTCAGCGCCTTTGACCGTGCCAGTGGCGATCGCCTCTGGACTGTCGATCTGGCCGACCTGCCGGTCAACGCCGACAAGCGTAGCGCTCGTCTCTCCGGTGGTCTGGTCTCCCGTTACGGCAAGCTGTTCCTCGGCTCCGAGAACGGGGTGGTCTACGCCCTGAACGAAGAGAATGGTGAAGTGCTGTGGCAGACCAATGTGCCCGGCGAAGTGGTGGCAAGCCCCGCGGTGGAAGATGGCCGCGTGGTGGTGTTGACCACCTCCGGTCGCTTGATTGCGCTCGATACCGACGAAGGCAAGATGCAGTGGTCGCTCTCCGAAGAGCAGCCGCCACTGACCCTGCGCAGTGCCGGTGCACCGGTGATCACCAACGGCGCCGTGATTTACGGTCGTGCCGATGGCAAGGTGGGCATCGCCCTGCTGAGCAACGGCCAGCCTGTGCGTCAGTCCAAGGTGGCTGATCCGCGCGGTGCTACCGAGCTGGACCGCATGGTTGACGTCGATGCCAGCCCGCTGATCGCCGGTGATGAGCTCTACGCCATCGCCTACAACGGTCAGTTGATGGCGCGCAAACTGATGACCGGCGATGAAGTGTGGAAGCGCAAGTATTCCGGCTATCGCGATCTGGCGATGACCGGTAATGCCATCGTGCTGACCGACAGTCGCAGCCACCTGTTTGCCATCGACCGTCGCAACGGTCTGGAGCTGTGGTCAAACACCCAGCTGGAAAATCGTACCGTCACTGCACCTGTCATCTTCGGTGACTATGTGGTGGTGGGTGATGTGGAAGGATACCTGTATTGGCTTGATCGTACCGACGGTACCATCAAGGCGATGCAGCAGCTCGATAGCAGTGGTCTCTACGCCGCCCCGCTGGTGGATGGCGAGACCCTGTATGTGCAGAGCCGTGACGGCAAGTTGTACGCCCTCAAGCGTCCTTGATCGTCCGATAATGTGAATATCCGGCTCCTGGTCTTCGGACCCGGAGCCTTTGTCGTCTTGAGAATGAGGCTTTTATGACTCCTGTAGTAGCCCTGGTGGGCCGCCCCAACGTGGGGAAATCCACCCTGTTTAACCGCTTGACCCGTACTCGGGATGCCCTGGTTGCCGATTTTCCCGGTCTGACCCGGGACCGTAAATACGGTCAGGCGAAGTTGGGCGAGCTGGAATTTATCGTGGTCGATACCGGTGGTATCGATGGCACCGAAGAGGGGATCGAGCTGAAGATGGCCGAGCAATCTCTGCTGGCCATCGAAGAAGCGGACGTCGTGCTGTTCATGGTGGATGCCCGTGCCGGCCTGACCGCGGCGGATCAAGCCATTGCCGAGCACCTGCGCAAGGCCCACAAGAAGGTATTTCTGGTGGCCAACAAGACCGACGGTATCGACGGTGATTCCGCGGTCTCCGAGTTCTACGGTCTGGCGCTGGGCGAGGTCTATCAGATCGCGGCCGCCCACGGTCGTGGCGTGCTGAGCCTGCTGGAACTGGCCCTGGCTCCCCATCTGGAGACCCTGGTCGACTCCGCTACCGATGAAGATGCGCAGGATGAGGAAGAGGAGGACTTCGACGAAGAAGCCCTGCTGCGCATGGTGGCTGCCGGTGAACTCGATACCAAAGAGGACACCAAGGAGACCCCGTTCGCCGACCTGCCCATCAAGTTCGCCATCGTTGGTCGTCCCAACGTCGGTAAATCTACCCTGACCAACCGCATGCTGGGTGAAGATCGGGTCATCGTCTATGACATGCCAGGCACCACCCGTGACTCCGTTTACATTCCAATGGAGCGTGACGAGCAGAAGTATGTGGTCATCGACACCGCCGGTGTACGTCGTCGTGGCAAGGTGCATGAGACGGTGGAGAAGTTCTCCGTTATCAAGACCCTGAAAGCCATCGAAGATGCCAACGTCTGCCTGCTGGTGATCGACGCCCAGGAGACCATCACCGATCAGGACTTGAGTATCCTTGGCTATGTGCTCCACGCCGGTCGCTCCGTGGTGCTGGTGGTGAACAAGTGGGATGGTCTGGATCAGAAGGTGAAAGAGGATGTGAAGAACGAGCTGGATCGTCGCTTGGGCTTCATCGACTTCGCTCGCGTCCACTTCATCTCCGCCCTGCACGGCAGCGGTGTCGGCCATCTGTTTGAATCCATTCAGGAGGCTTACCAGTCCGCCACCCGTCGTACCAGCACGGCCATGCTGACCCGCATCATGCAGATGGCGCAGGAAGATCACCAGCCGCCGATGGTCAATGGTCGCCGCGTCAAGCTCAAGTATGCCCACGCCGGTGGCTACAACCCGCCGCGCATCGTGATCCACGGCAACCAGTTGAACGACTTGCCGGACTCCTACAAGCGGTATCTGATCAACTACTTCCGCAAGTCCCTCAAGATCATGGGCTCGCCGATCCGGGTCGAGTTCCAGGAGTCGGTCAACCCGTTTGAAGGCAAGAAGAACACCATGACCCTGAGTCAGGAACGTCAGCGCAAACGCCTGCTGAAGATGAAGAAGAAATAAGCCCTTGCGGCTGCCCTCACCGGCAGCCGCTTTGTTATCCTCGCCATGTTAAGGTGAGGAATAAGGGGAGGGGGATCTGCCATGGAACAAGACCATGGCAGATCCACTTTCGAGGAGTTGATTATGGAAGCCCTGCTTTGTCCATCATGCCAGGCTGAACTGGATACCCGCAGCAAGGAGCAAACCTGTGGCCAGTGCCAGGCCCCTGTTCGGGTTACTGCCATTTGCCCCACCTGCCAACAGGAGCTGGAGCGTCTCAAGGCGTGCGGCGCGGTGGATTACTTCTGCAACCACTGCAACTCGCTGATCTCCAAGCGGACGGTACAGTTCAAGGCGGCGCTGGTGTAAGACGATAATCAGGTGAGAAAAAAGATAAAAAAAACCGGCGAATGCCGGGTTTATGCTGTGTGCTCTGCAATAAGCAGGGTATAGGATCGATTTCTGCGCCACAGGTTGCGCTTGATGTCATTAAGCTTGAGTTTGCGTCTGGGGCTCCAGCTGCACTTCGCTTTTCTGACTAGACTGATTTTTCTACGTTTTTGCATCTCGGTCTCCTCCCAACTAAGTTGGCCATCCCGGCCTTGGGTCATTGATGGAGCCCATCCGAAATTGCTGTTATTTAATCTCTCAACATAATGAAAACAATGCGATTTCGGATAGGCTCCGATGTGAATCGATGGTAACAGAGAAGTTTGTGTGAAAACAGCCGAATAATGGCTGGTTAGCGCATGGTGATCTGATTGACCACTTCGACGATGGCGGTGGGGCGCTCGGCCAGCTCGGGCTCGCTGTCGTTGTCGAGACTCTCCCGCTGATGTGCCTTCTGCTGCTCGTTGTCGAGCCAGAGCAGACTCTGGTAATACTGGCGCACGTTGTTGACATAGTTGCGCGCCTCGCTGCCACGGGCATAGCCGTAACGTACCTTGCGGTGCCAGCGCGCCTGTTGCAGCAGCGGCAGCACCTCTTTCACATCGCTCCAGGCGTCGGGATTCTTGCCGAGCTCTTTGGTCAGGCGGCGGGCATCCATCATGTGGCCGTAACCGATGTTGTAGGCGGTGAGGGCAAACCACACCTTCTCGTCATCGGGCACCGAATCCGGCACCTTCTCCATCATCTGCTGCAGATAGAGGGAGCCACCCTTGATGCTCTCTTCCGGATGAAGCCGGTCGTTGACTCCCATCGCCTTGGCGGTGGGCTCGGTCAGCATCATCATGCCGCGCACGCCGGTGTAGGAGCGGGCCTGCGGGTCCCAGTGGGACTCCTGATAGCTGATGGCGGCGAGCAGACGCCAGTCGATATTCTTGGCGTGAGTCTGGAACAGAGGCTGGTACTTGGGCAGCAGGCTCTTGGCGCGCTTGAGGAAGGTGCGGGTATCGACAAAGTCGAAGTTCTGCACGTGGCCGAAGTACTTCTCGTCCAGCTTGGCGATGGCACCATCCATAAAGCGCTGACCGAAGAAGTCGATCACGCTGGCATAGAGGCTGTCATCGGGCAGCTTGCTCATGGCCCAGGCAACGGTCTGCTTCTGGGCCAGGGTCAGCCCCTCGGTGAGCTCCGGGTAGTAGCGCTGGGTACGGGCCAGCACGGTATCCTGCACCACCGTGTAGTCAATCTTGCCATCCACCACCTGCTTGAGCAGCTCCTCTACATCGGCGTTGTCGCTGGTGCTCCAGGCTAGTTTCGGATTTTCTTTGCTCATCTCTTTGAGCAGATCTTCACCGGTGGAGCCGGCGGCCACCACCAGCTTGCCCTTGATATCGTTTAACGAGGCAGGCTTGGGTTTGCCGTTGCGGTAGACCAGTTTGGGAGAGACCTGATAGAAGCCTGGGCCGAAGCGAAACAGCTCGCGCCGTTCGGGGGTGACCATGATGGCGGCAGCCGCCAGATCGAGTTTGCCCTTTTTCAGCAGGTTGACCAGTTGGTCAGTGGTGTCGACCGGGATGATGGTGAGTTTCACCCCCAACCAGTCGGCATAATTTTGCGCCAGCTCGTAATCGAACCCCTGGGCGAGGTCGTCACGCTGGTAATAGGAGGTGGGACCATAGATGGTGCCAACCCGGATCTCGCCTCGCTGGCGGATCTGCTCCAGCTGGCTGGAGGGGCTATAGAAGTCGCAGCCAACCAGTGTCAGCGTCAACAACAGCCCGATAAACAGTCGAAAAATGCAGCGCAAGTAGGTGAGTACCTTTGTTGAAAAAATCGGCATTTGTCAAAAAAGAGGCACCTTTATACCAGAGAGTGTGCGCAGAGTCACACTGCACGAAGTGAGAAAAACGTTTGTCCGCTGTGAGCCAGATCCCTATAATACGCGCGTCTCAATTCCCCCCCACTTTAAAACTTGGTGAGAAAGGTCATATGGATATCTTGCGTGGTGCCCCAGCACTGTCTGATTTTCGTGTCCAAAAACTGCTGCAACGCTTCGCACAGATGAGAAACGAGAGTGGAGTAGAGAGCGGAGTAGAGATAGAGGATGTCTATGCCGAGTATATGCACTTTGCCGAGCTGACAAGCCCCCTCTCTCCCCCCGAGCGAGCGACCTTGGGCCAGCTTTTGCGCTACGGCCCGACCATCCCCGAACACACCCCCAGCGGTCAGCTGTTTCTTGTTACCCCCCGCCCCGGCACTATCTCCCCCTGGTCTTCCAAAGCAACCGACATCGCCCACAACTGCGGCCTGAAACAGGTCAAGCGGCTGGAGCGTGGTATTGCCTATTACCTGACCATCAAGGGGCAGGGTGAGCTGAGTGCCGCCCAGCGCAGCGCCATTGCCGCCGTGCTCCATGATCGGATGATGGAAGTGGTGTTTGCCGAGATGAGCGAGGCTGCCGCCTTGTTTGCTCACCACGAGCCGCGCCCCTTCACCCAGGTGGATGTGCTGGGCGGTGGTCGCGCAGCCCTGGCCGAAGCCAACGTGGCGCTCGGTCTGGCGCTGGCCGACGACGAAATCGACTATCTGGTGGAGAACTTCACCAAGTTGGGTCGCAACCCCAACGACATCGAGCTCTACATGTTCGCCCAGGCGAACTCCGAGCACTGCCGTCACAAGATCTTCAATGCCGACTGGACCATCGATGGCGAGCAGCAGCCCAAGTCGCTATTCAAGATGATCAAGAACACCTTCGAGCAGACGCCGGATCATGTCCTCTCTGCCTATAAAGACAACGCCGCCGTGATGGAAGGGAGCCAGGGTGGCCGCTTCTTCCCGAGCCCGGCCAACGGCGAATACCAGTATCACCAGGAACAGGTCGACATCCTGATGAAGGTGGAGACCCACAACCACCCGACCGCCATCTCCCCGTTCCCGGGCGCAGCCACCGGCTCCGGCGGCGAGATCCGCGACGAGGGGGCCACCGGTCGCGGTGCCAAGCCCAAGGCGGGGCTGGTCGGTTTCTCCGTCTCCAACCTGCGCATTCCCGGCTTCGAGCAGCCCTGGGAGCAGGATTTCGGCAAGCCGAGCCGTATCGTCAGTGCCTTCGACATCATGCAGGAGGGGCCGCTCGGCGGAGCCGCATTTAACAACGAGTTCGGCCGTCCGGCCATTCTCGGCTACTTCCGTACCTTCGAAGAGGAGGTGCCGAGCCACAACGGCGTCGAGGTGCGTGGCTACCACAAGCCCATCATGCTGGCAGGCGGCATCGGCAACATCCGCACCGAACATGTCCAGAAAGGGGATATCCCGGTCGGCGCGGCGCTGATCGTGCTGGGCGGCCCGGCGATGAACATCGGTCTGGGCGGTGGTGCCGCATCCTCCATGGCCTCCGGCCAGTCAGCCGAAGATCTCGACTTTGCCTCGGTGCAGCGTGATAACCCCGAGATGGAGCGCCGTTGCCAGGAGGTGATCGATCGCTGCTGGCAGCTGGGGGACGACAACCCTATCGTCTTTATCCATGACGTGGGGGCGGGCGGTCTCTCCAACGCCATGCCGGAGCTGGTCAACGACGGTGAGCGTGGCGGTCGTTTCGATTTGCGTGCCATCCAGAGCGACGAGCCGGGCATGAGCCCGCTGGAGATCTGGTGCAACGAATCCCAGGAACGTTACGTGCTGGCGGTAGCGCAGGACAAGCTGCCGCTGTTCAAGGCCCTGTGCGAGCGCGAGCGCGCCCCTTATGCCGTGATCGGCACCGCGACCGAAGAGAAGCATCTGACCCTCTCTGACAGCCACTTTGACAATCAGCCCATCGATCTGCCGCTGGACGTGCTGCTCGGCAAGGCGCCCAAGATGCACCGTGACGTGGTGACCCTCCCAGCACAGGGCAAGGCGCTCCAGCTCGATGGCATCACTTTGAGTGACGCGGCCGAGCGGGTTCTGCGTCTGCCGACCGTGGCGGAGAAGTCCTTCCTTATCACCATCGGCGATCGCAGCGTGACCGGTCTGGTCAATCGCGACCAGATGGTTGGCCCCTGGCAGATCCCGGTGGCCGATTGCGCCGTCACCGCTGCCACCTACGACAGCTATCACGGCGAAGCCATGTCCATGGGCGAGCGTACCCCGGTGGCGCTGCTCTCCCACGCCGCCTCCGCTCGTATGGCGGTAGCGGAAGCGCTCACCAACCTGGCGCCGGCTCATATCGGGTCGCTGAAGCGGGTCAAGCTCTCCGCCAACTGGATGGCCGCTGCCGGTCACCCGGGTGAAGATGCCGGTCTCTATGAGGCGGTCAAAGCGGTAGGTGAGGAGCTCTGCCCGGCCTTGGGCATCACCATTCCGGTGGGCAAGGACTCCATGTCCATGAAGACCCGCTGGCAGCAGGATGGCAAGGAGCACAGCGTCACCTCGCCGCTCTCCCTGCTCATCTCCGCCTTTGCCCGGGTCGAGGATGTGCGCAACACGGTTACTCCGCAACTGCGTACCGATCTCGGTGAAACCGACCTTATCCTCATCGACCTTGGCAATGGCAAGCAGCGCCTCGGCGCCTCGGCGCTGGCGCAGGTCTATCGCCAGCTGGGTGACAAGGCGCCGGATCTCGACAATCCGGTCCAGCTCAAGGGCTTCTTCAACGCCATTCAGGCGCTGGTGGCTGATCGCAAACTGATCGCCTACCACGACCGCTCCGACGGTGGCCTGTTCGTCACCCTGACCGAGATGGCGTTTGCCGGCCACTGCGGCCTCGACATCCAGCTCGATCGCATCGGCGGCGAGCTGCTGCCGGCGCTGTTCAACGAAGAGCTGGGCGCCGTCATTCAGGTGCGTCGTGAAGATAAAGAGGCGGTGATGACCCTGCTGGCCGGTCACGGTCTGGCAGCCTGCTCCCATGTGCTCGGTACCGTGCGCGAAGGGGATCTCATCACCCTGCAGCGGGGCGGTCAGGAGGTCTATCGTGCCAGCCGTACCGCACTTCGCACCATTTGGGGCGAGACCAGCTGGCAGATGCAGCGCCTGCGCGACAACCCGGCGTGCGCCGACAGTGAGCACGCGGCCCGTCAGGACGCCACCGATCCGGGTCTGCATGCCAAGCTGACTTACAACCCGTCCGAGGATGTGGCGGCGCCCTACATTGCCAAGGGTGTTTCACCCCGTCTGGCGGTGCTGCGCGAGCAGGGAGTCAACTCCCATGTGGAGATGGCGGCGGCGTTCGATCGTGCCGGTTTCGCGGCGGTCGATGTCCATATGAGCGATATTCTCTCCGGTCACATCAAGCTGGAGGAGTTCCAGACCCTGGTGGCCTGTGGCGGCTTCTCCTACGGTGACGTGCTGGGGGCCGGTGAAGGCTGGGCCAAGTCCATCCTGTTCAATGACAACGCCCGCGAGCAGTTCCAGCGCTTCTTCGAGCGTGGCGATACCCTCTCTCTGGGTGTCTGCAACGGTTGCCAGATGATGTCCAACTTGCGGGATCTCATCCCGGGTGCCGATCTCTGGCCGCGCTTTGTGCGCAACAGCTCCGAGCGCTTCGAGGCCCGCTTCAGCCTGGTGCAGGTGCAGGAGTCCCCGTCGGCCTTCTTCGCCGGCATGGCGGGTTCCGTGATGCCCATTGCCGTCTCCCATGGGGAAGGACGGGTGGAGGTGCGCGATGCCGCTCACCTGAGCGCGTTGCAGGCCAGCGGTCTGGTAGGGCTGCGCTTTGTCGATAACCGCGGCAGCGTGACCGAGCAGTACCCGGCCAACCCGAATGGCTCACCGAACGGTATCACCGCGGTGACCACGCAAGATGGCCGAGCTACCATCATGATGCCGCATCCGGAGCGGGTGTTCCGCACCGTGGCCAACTCCTGGCACCCGGACAACTGGGGCGAGGACGGTGCCTGGATGCGGATGTTCCGCAACGCCCGGGTTCGTCTGGGTTAATAGAGACAGCACCAGCGCATAAAAACAGAAACCGGCCAATTGGCCGGTTTTTTTATCCGTGTCGTTACGGCTTGCCGAGCGGTTGGGGGATAAAGTCTCCCCGGTCGAGGATCCGCAGACAGGCATCCACCACATCCGCATCGAGCTGATGGCCGCGCATCTGGATGATCTGCTCCCTGGCCTGGGGAATGCCGAGGGCGGCGCGATAGGGGCGATCCGAGGACATGGATTCGACGATATCGGCGACGGTGAGGATGCGGGCCTCCAGCAGGATCTCATCCCCCTTGAGTCCCAGCGGATAGCCGGAGCCATCGAGATACTCGTGGTGCTGGTGGATCATCCGGGCGATGGGCCAGGGGAAGTCGATATCCTTGAGCACCAGATAGCCGATGGCGGGGTGTTCCTTGACCAGCTCGAACTCCAGCGGTGTGAGGCGCTCCGGTTTGGTGAGAATTTCGGCCGGTACCTGGATCTTGCCGATATCGTGCACCATGGCGCCCAGATAGATCCCCCGCAGCCGCTTCTCTTCCAGCCTGAGCTCCCGGCCGATGGCTTGGGCCAGCTTGGCCACATGTTTCTGATGGCCAGCGGTATAGGGATCGCGCTGCTCCAGCACGGCGGCGATGGCACCCAGCGCATCTTCCAGTGCCAGCTCCAGCTGGCGGGCATGGAAGATCTTCTCCTGTTGCGAGCGCAGATAAGCCTGCTGGGTATGGCGCGCCTGCAGGCCATAGGTGAGGTAGTCGGTCAGCTGGATGAAGAGCTGCTCCTCCTCCTGGCTGAACAACCGTGGCTGGTCGCTGTGAATGATCAGCGCACCGGCCTGATCCTCCTCCAGTGGCAAGGGGATAAGCAGGCGGGAGCGCAACGGGTGGCGGCCGGTATGGGGCCGCTCGTGGAAGATCACCTGATTGAGGCGCCGCTGGTGGAGGATGGCCTGGGTGAGGGCCTCATCGTTCAACCACAGCGTTTGTTCCGAGGCATCGGCACTGCCTGCCTGCGCCACGATCCTCGGCGGTTGGGCGAGTTCGGGCTGGCCTTGCAGCACTGCGACCAGCGGAAAACGGTCATCGACGGCGATGGCATCGCAGATATCCTGCAGCAGTTGCGGCTCATCGCCCGGTTTGAGCAGGGCGTGGTGGGCGCGGCTGATCGCCTGCTGGGTCCAGCTGTACTGTTGCAGTTTCTCCTGCTGCCACTTCTGCTCGGTAATGTCTTCGAAGACGACGCCGACCCCCACGATGACCCCCGCCTCATCACGCAGGGGAAACTTGGTGGTGCTGAGCCAGCGGGCTTCTCCCCCCTTCAGATAGGGCTCTTCGATGTGCTGGTGTATCCCCTCGCGCATGACTCGGGCGTCATCCTCCCGATAGCGCTGTACCAGTTCGGGGGGAAAAAAGTCGCAGTCATTCTTGCCCACCAGTGCCTCTGGGGAGAGGGCGAGATCCGCCGCCAGCAGGCGGTTGCCCGCAATGTAGCTGAATCGGGTGTCTTTGAGCAGCACCCGATAGGGAAGCTGATCCATCACCTGGGTCAGCAACAGCGCCGAGGAGGGGAGCGCATCGGTAAGTGGGTGGGGGAGTGCACAGGAGGTGAGGAGTTCGGACATCTTATCCCGCTTTGTCTGCAAGTTGACTGATGGGAGGGCCGAAGTGGTAGCCGGTCTGCCAGAGCACGATACAGCTGTTGACCACTTTTTCATCGTAATGGATCCCGGCATAGCGGGTCAGTTCGGCAAAGGCATCACTCAGGGGCATGGCCCGGCGGAACGGGCGATGGGAGGTCATGGCGATCAGCGAGTCGGCCACCCGGATAATGCGCGCCTCCAGGGTAATGGCGTTGCCCGCCAGCCCCTGCGGATAGCCGCTGCCATCGAGGTTTTCGTGGTGCTGCAGCACTATGGTGGCGATGGGCCAGGGGAAGTCGATCTGTTTGAGAATATCGTGGCCGGCTTGGGGGTGCTGCTTGATCAGTTCGAACTCCACCGGCCGCAATTCACGGGGGCGAGTGATGATCTCGGTGGGGATCTGCAGCAGGCCGATATTGTGCACCATGGCCGCCAGTCCCAGCGCATCCAGCCGCTCTTGCCGCAGTTGCATGGCCTGCCCGATGGCCAGTGCCAAATCGCGCACCCTCAGCTCATGGCCCGCACTGTTGCGATCCTTGTGGCTGATGGCGCTGGCGAGGGCACTGATGGTCTGGAACAGCAGGTCACGCTGGTGGCGCTCGCTCTCCTTGAGGCGGGTGATGTCGACCAGGGTGCCGATGATGCCGGCAACCATCCCCTGATGGTCATAGAAGAGATCCTTGAAACAGATGACCTGATAGCGCATGCCATTGCGGTCATGCAACTGCTGTTCGATGCACTGGGGCTGGCGACTTCGCAGCAACTCGGCTTCCCGCATGCTGTAGGCTTCGGCAAGCCCGACTGGCAGCAGCTCCTCGACCCGTCGACCCAGCAGCGCCTCCTTGCCGATGCCGATCACCTGATTGAAGGCCTGGTTGCAGCCCAGAAACCGCCCCTCGATATCTTTGTAGAACACAGGGATCGGGATGGCCTTGAGCAGGGATTCGTTGAAGTGTTTCAGGTCCTTCAGTTCGGCCTGCTGACGCAGGGCGAGCAGCTCGCTGTCCTTGCACAGGGAAATGGCGCGGGCCAGGTTGCCGAGCACCGGGCTGAACAGATGGCAGACCGGTACGATCTGCTGATGTGGCTGGGGGGCGAGCAGCAAGATGAGATAACCCCCTTCAACCTTGAGCCGATAGGCAAACTGGTAGGGGCGGCTGCCCGGCAGGGGGAGCGTCTGTTGCAGCAGGCAGTGCTCCTCCTCGCTGACCCACCCAGGCAGTGGCAGGGTGGTGCCGGTGTGCTGGCGCAGCTGCTCGTCGCCGATCACCTTGAGCAGCTTGTATCCCTCCCGTTGTTGCTGCAATACCGTGCCAACCGGCGTGGCGCAGTGATGCATAAAACGTTGCAGTACCTTTGTGAGCAGCGCATCCAACGTGACTTCACGCCCGATGCAGAGCGCCAGATCGCAGACGATGGCCATGGCGTGGTCGTTGTTCATATCACTGCCCCGTTACAGAGAATGGCGCCGTTATGAAATTGGGGGTAATCCCCATGGCGCACGCTGCCAATTTCGCCAAGGGAGAGGGCTCCTGCCAGATCGCCGGCCCCCGAGTGGGTCAGCAGGGTGTGCAGCTCGGTCACCGTCTGCTGGTCGAAGTGCAGCTGGCGTCCCGCGCAGTAGTAGACCTCCAGCAAGTGTGCCCGGGTGAGAGTTTGTTGCTGGTTGAGGCGCCTGGCCAGTGAGCAGGCATGTTCGGTGGCACTCTCTGGCGCCTTCAGCAGGGTGAGGATGCTGTGCTCCGCGACCTCGCCGGCGCAGAGCAGGGCGCCGTCATCGTTTGCCTCGACGGGGATCCTGACAATCACATCCCCGTTGGCCCGCAGCAGGCCCAGTGGCATGTGCACCACGAAACGGTAGAGCTCCTCGCGCACCATAGTGTGCTGGAATTGCTGGCGGATCAGCCCCTGATATTTTTGAAAGGACGGTTGCCAGTCGATGTAGGCAATCTTGTTCGCTTCACTGCTGGTGGCCAGCATTGGTTGGGCCGAAAGTTGGTAACCATGTTCCAGAAAGGGAAAGCTGTTGCTGGGCAGCAGCGTGCAGGTGACCCCGTAGGCAAGTTGCCGTTGATTGTCGAACAGGCAGGCAAGGGGGGTGAAGCTGCCGCTGCCTGCATTGGCGCCGGCATAGTTGACGCGATTGGCCAGTTGCAGATAAAGCGCATCCAGAATGGAGGCGATATTGGGAATGAGGTTGTCGAAGGTCAGAAACAGGGTTGGTGGCGGCGAAGGGGTTGGCCAGGTGGCCAGCATGTTCTCCACCTGTTCCGCAATCCGGTGGGCAAGGGATACTGCGCTGGCCTGCGGTGTCAGGGGCAGCAGTGTGGCGTGATAGGGGTTGGCTCTGGGCAGTAGCCAGGCCCCTTGCGGCAACAATCCTTGCGCACCGATCAGCTGGGGGAAAATGGCGCCATCCAGGGCGATGTTGAAATCGCGGCACAACTGCTGCAACAGGGGAACCTGCGCGCAATCCTGTTCGGCCAGCAGTATGGTCAGCTTGCCTCCTTGCAAGGGTGCCAGCGTGGCGGCCAGCTCTGTCGGGTTAAATTGGCAAACGTAGTGTTGCTTCATCAATCTGAACTCCATTCCAGAATATAACCAATATATCAATAAGGAATTCAAGAGGGTATGAGGATCTCGCCCGGTTCTGGTTGTATGGCAAAAACCATGATGGGTATCACCCTCGCTGACTGATCTGTCATTTGCTGGCTCGCGGAGTGCGCGGTGCTGTCGGGCCGCAAATAGAAAACCGGCAGCCAAGGCTGCCGGTTTTGCGGGTAATGGTGAGGAGGAACGTCTGTGAAGGTTACTGCAAGACTACGTGCTGAAACCCTTGTACCAGGCTGATGACCGGCTGGGGATAGAGTCCCAGCAACACCACCAGCGCTGCAGAGAGCAGCACTACCACTCCACCGGAGGAGAGAGCCCAGTCTGCGCTGGCATCGCGCTGCTGCATACCCGGTTCGCGCAGATAGAGGGTCACCATCACCTTGAGGTAGTAGTAGAGACCCAGTGCGCTGCCGAGCACGATGGCACCGGAGAGCCACCAGAGTTGCGCCTCGACGGTGACGCCGATGAGGTAGAACTTGCCGATAAAGCCGAGCGTCATCGGGATGCCTGCCAGCGAGAGCATCATCACGGTCATTACGGCAGTCAGATAGGGGCGCTTCCAGAACAGGCCGCGATAGCTGTGCAGGGAGTCGGCATCCTTGCCGCGATAGGGGCTCGACATCATGCTGACGACACCAAAGGCACCTAGGCTGGTGAACAGATACATCAGCAGATAGACCCCGGCCGCTTCCACCGGCATCTGGCCGATACGGCTCGCCACAATCACCGCCAGCAGATAGCCAAAGTGGGAGATGGAGGAGTAGCCCAGCATCCGCTTGATGTTGCTTTGCACCAGTGCCAGCAGGTTGCCAACGAGGATGGAGATGACCGCCATGGCGGCCAGCAGCCAGTGGATCATGGGATCGCTCGCCGCCGGAACTGCCAGATAGAAGCGCAGCAGCACGGCAAAGACCGCGACCTTGCTGACGGTGGCGAGGAAGGTGGCGACCGGTGCCGGAGCACCTTCATAGACATCCGGGGTCCAGAGGTGGAAGGGAGCCAGGGAGAGTTTAAAGGCAAGGCCGACCAGCATCAGACCGAGGCCACCCATCAACAGCGGATGGTGAGCCGGGCTCTGGGCCAGGGTCTGCCCCAGGGCGGCAAAGCTCAGGCTGCCTGCCTGGGCATAGAGCAGCGCCATGCCAAACAGCAAGAAGGCGGTGGCGGCGGCAGAGAGCACCATGTACTTCACCGCGGCTTCCAGCGAGTGGCGCTCGCGGTAGGCGTAACCGACCAGACCGAACATCGGCAGGGTCAGCATCTCGATCCCGATAAACAGGGAGGCGAGGTGGCGGGAGCAGGCCAGCACCAGACCACCGGCAGTGGCGATCAGCAGTAGCAGGAAGAACTCCTCCCGGTTATCCGGGTAGGCTTTCAGCCACGACTGGCCGAAGGTACAGGTTGCCAGCGCGCCAATCAGCACCAATCCCATGTAGAAGACGGCATAGCCATCGACTTGCAGCAGCGGGGTGACCCCCTGATCCCCTTGCGCCATCACGATGGGCAGGGAGAAGAGCGCCAGGTTGAGACCAATGATGGTGACGGTAAAGGCGGTAGTGACACAGCGGCGCCACGCGATGGCCAGCATCAGGGCCGCCATGGCCCCGGTGGTCAGCAGCAGGGGAAGCAGTGCCAGCAGTTGGGAAGCGGAGAAAGTCATTGCAGGGCTCCAGCAGTTGGCAGCAGATACCAGTGCAGCACGTTGATAAGGCTGCTGCTGGCGGTATCAATCACGGGTTGGGGATAGAGGCCGAGCAGAACCAGCAGGCCCGCAATCACCATCATCATGGTCAGCTCGCGGCGATCCAGCCCTTTCAGGATGCTCTCGTCCTTGGCGGGGCCAAAGCAGGCGCGCTGCAACATGATGAGGGAGTAGACCGAGGCCAGCACCAGCCCGAAGGTGGCGACCGCCGTGATCACCGGGGCGACCTGGAAGCTGCCGATCAGGATCAGGAACTCGCCGACGAAGTTGCCGGTGCCCGGCATGCCCAGAGAGGCGACCGAGAAGAAGAGCATCACGCCCGGCAGATAGCGCAGGCGTCCCCACAGACCACCCATCTGGCGCAGATCGCGGGTGTGCAGGCGCTCGTAGAGTTGACCGCAGAGGATAAAGAGGCCGGCGGCGGAGAGACCGTGGGCGATCATCTGCACAACGGCGCCCTGCAGGGCCACTTCGCTACCCGAGTAGATGGCGATCATCACAAAACCCATGTGGGAGATGCTGGTGTAGGCCACCAGCCGTTTAATGTCGGTCTGGGCAAAGGCCACGATGGCGCCATACACGATACCGACAAGACCCAGCACCATGGCGTAGGGGGCAAACTCGGCAGAGGCTTCCGGGAAGAGCGGCAGGGCGAAGCGCAGCAGGCCGTAGGCGGCGGTTTTCAGCAAAATACCGGCGAGATCCACTGAGCCTGCGGTCGGTGCCTGGCTATGGGCATCCGGCAGCCAGCCGTGCAGCGGCACCAGCGGCATCTTGACCGCGAAGGCGATGAAGAAGCCCAGCATCAGCAGCCACTGTACACCCTTGCTCATCGGGGTATTGAGCAGATCCAGATAGTTGAAGGTGAAGACACCGGTGGCATGCTGGTGGGTCAGCACCAGCCCGATGATGGCCACCAGCATGATCAGGCCGCTCACCTGGGTGTAGATGAAGAACTTGGTCGCGGCGTTGATCCGTGATTTGCCGTCAGTGACCGAATGGCCCCAGAGCGCAATCAGGAAGTACATGGGAACCAGCATCATCTCCCAGAAGAAGAAGAAGAGGAACAGGTCCAGTGCCATAAAGACACCGAGCACGCCACCCAGGATCCAGAGCAGGTTCAGATGGAAGAAGCCGATGCGTTGCACGATCTCTTTCCACGAACAGAGGATGGCCAGCACCCCGATAAAGCAGGTGAGGATCACCATCAACAGTGACAAGCCATCCACCGCCAGATGCAAAGAGATGCCAAAGCGGGGGATCCACGGCAGGCGCCACTCGGCGGCCCAGGCGGAGGCAGCACCAGAGACGCCCGCGCTGTCGAGACCCGTGGTGGCAAGGGAGAAATCACCACTTAGCCAGATGGCACAGGAGAGCAGCAGGCTGGCGCTCATGGCGAGCAGGGCTACCCAGCGAACAAACTGTCCGCCGAGACGCTCCATCTGCCAGCAGAGCAAGCCGCCGATAAAAGGAATTAGCAAGATCCAGAGTAAGGTCACGGTATCAGCTCTCGTTCAAGTTCATATGAGATTGCGCGCCCTGTTCCATCAGGGAGAGCAAACAGCCTAGCTGTATGATTGTCCGGTTGTTCATCGCGTTACCCCAGCAGCAACAGCGCCAGCACCAGCACGGCACCGATCCCCATGGAGGCGGCATACCAGCGCAACTTGCCGGTCACGGTCCAGGCCAGCAGCTGGTTGCCACGCAGGGCAAGCCAGGCGGGCAGGCCCATCATCCAGTCCAGCGGATCCTGCCCGACCAGACGGGTCGCCAGCAGATAGGGCTTGACCCAGAGCTGGTCATAGAGCCAGTCAAAGCCCCAGGCGTTGAACCAGAGAGTGCTGAGCAGGCGACCCGGTGCGCTGTTGGCAATGGAGGTGGCCAGTCGGCGCTCACCGAGAAACAGGAAGGCTGCCAGCGCAATGCCTGTGATGGCGATGATGCCGGAGGTGATCTCCAACGCATGGCGACCCTCTTCGATATGATCACCTGGGCCTGCCGGCAGTACCCCGGCCAGCGGCGGGGTGATCAGCGCGCCTATGCCGGTGGAGAGCACCAGCAGTACCAGCAGCGGCAGATGGTGAGCCAAGCCGTGACCGGCGTGGGCTTTGGTCTGCTCTTTGCCATGGAAGGCGATAAAGATCAGCCGGAAGGTGTAGAGGGATGTGAGGAATGCCCCCACCAGACCGGCCCACAGCAGCGCGCTTTGGCCAGACGCTTCTACTTGCCACAGGATGGCGTCCTTACTGTAGAAACCCGAGGTGACCAGCGGCAGCGCGGCCAGCGCCGAACCACCCACCAGGAAGCAGGCATAGACCAGCGGCAGGCTCTTGCGCAGGCCACCCATCTTGAAGATGTTCTGCTCGTGATGGGTCGCGACGATAACGGCACCGGCGGAGAGGAACAGCAGCGCCTTGAAGAAGGCGTGGGTCATCAGGTGGAAGATGGCCCCTTCCCATGCACCGACACCGAGCGCCAGGAACATGTAGCCAATCTGGCTCATGGTGGAGTAGGCAAGGATCCGCTTGATATCGGTCTGTACCAGCGCGGCAAAGCCTGCCAGCACCAGGGTGATGGCGCCAACCAGCCCGACCAGATGGAGGATCTCCGGTGCCAGCAGGAACAGGCCATGGGTGCGGGCAATCAGGTAGACACCCGCGGTCACCATGGTGGCGGCGTGGATCAGCGCGGAGACCGGCGTCGGGCCAGCCATCGCATCTGCCAGCCAGGTCTGCAGCGGCAGCTGGGCTGATTTGCCGACCGCACCACCCAGCAGCATCAGGCATGCGAGTGACAGGGCAGGGGAGCCTTCGGCAAACATGGTCGGGGCACGAACCAGCAGCTCGTGAATATTGAGTGTGCCCAGTTCGCGATAGAGGATAAACAGGCCGATGGCGAGGAAGACATCACCCACACGGGTCACGATGAAGGCCTTGAGGGCCGCCGCGCCATTGTTGCGATCCTTGTAGTAGAAGCCGATCAGCAGGTAGCTGCACAGCCCCACCCCTTCCCAGCCGAGGTAGACAAACAGCAGGTCATCGGCCAGTACCAGAAACAGCATGCTGGCGATAAAGAGGTTGGTGTAGGTGAAGAAGCGGGAGTAGCCCTCTTCCCCGCGCATATACCAGGAGGCGAACAGGTGGATAAAGAAACCCACCCCGGTCACCACCCCCAGCATGGTCAGCGACAGGCCATCCAGCGCCAGGCTGAAGGTGGGGGTGAAGTGGCCTACCGCCATCCACTGCCACAGGTGCTGGATATAGACGCCACCCTCGGGCGGGTTGGCCAGAAAGTCCATGCCGACCCAGAGTGTGGTAAGCGCCGAGAGACCAATGGAACCCACCCCGATCAGCGCCGAGGTGCGCTCCCCCAGACGGCCGAGGGAGAAGGCCAATACCAGCCATCCCAGCAGCGGAAATAGAAAAGTCAGATATAAGAGGCTCATCCGCGCATCTCGCTCACAGTGTCCACGTTCAGGGTGTGGTAACGACGATAGAGCAGCAGTAACAGGGCGAGGCCGATACTGGCCTCCGCTGCTGCCAGAGAAATCACCAGTATGTACATGATCTGGCCGTCGGCCTGAGCCCAGCGGCTACCCGCCACCACAAATGCCAGTGCCGAGGCATTCATCATGATTTCGATGCTCATTAGGATGTAGAGCAGGTTGCGACGGATCAGCAGACCGCACAAGCCGATGCAGAACAGCACCGCGGCCAGCAAAAGTCCGTGCTCCATGGGGATTCCATTCATTGCTGACCTCCTTCATGTGACGGACGCGATTGATTGCGGGGGACGGAGAGCACTTCACCGCTCTTCTCTTCCCGACCCAGGTGATAGGCGGTTACCAGACCCGCCAGCAGCAGGATGGAGGCAAGCTCCACCGCCAGTACATAGGGGCCAAAGAGCTCGACACCCACCTGCTTGGCGGTCACCTCGGTCACTCCGATCAGGCCCCCGGTCACCCCGAGAATGCCGTGGGCCAGAAAGCCCAGCAGGATCAGCGAGAGCAGGGCTGGGCCCCCCCAGGTCATGGGGGTGAGCCACTTTTTCTCCTGCGCCTGTGCTGAACCCAGGTTCAGCATCATCACCACAAACACGAACAGCACCATGATGGCACCCGCGTAGACGATCACCTGCAGGGCGCCGGCAAAGGCGGCACCCAGGCAGAAGAAGATCATGGCCACGGCGATGAGGGAGATGATGAGATTGAGCAGCGCATGCATGGGATTGCTGGTGCTGATCACCCGCAGCGTGCTGTAAATGGCCACCAGGGCCGAGGCATAAAATGCCAGTTCCATGATTGACTCCTCAGGGCAGCAGGCTCTTGACATCGATGGGCTTGGCTTCGTTTTCGGCATCCCCTTTCGGCTTGCCGTCGATGGCCATCCCGCTCATGCGATAAAAGTTGTAGTCCGGGTATTTGCCGGGCCCGCTGATCAGCAGATCCTCCTTCTCGTACACCAGATCCTGGCGGCGATACTCACCCATTTCGAAATCCGGCGTCAGCTGGATGGCGGTGGTGGGGCAAGCCTCTTCGCACAGGCCGCAGAAGATGCAACGGGAAAAGTTGATGCGAAAGAACTCCGGGTACCAGCGACCATCTTCCCGCTCGGACTTTTGCAGCGAGATGCAGCCAACCGGGCAGGCGACCGCGCAGAGGTTGCAAGCCACGCAGCGTTCGTCCCCGTCGGGGTCGCGGGTCAGCACGATACGACCCCGGTAGCGGGGGGCCGCATAGACCGCCTGCTCCGGATAGTTGAGGGTTTCACGGGGCCGCCAGGCATGGGAGAAGACCATGGCCAGACTGCGTAACTGGGTGCCGACACCCTGAATAATGCTAACAATTTTCATATTGAGTGCCTCACTGCGTACTTATCAGTACAACTGCCGCGGTGACCAGCATATTGATCAGGGTCAGCGGCAAGCAGACTTTCCAGCCAAACGACATCACCTGGTCAAAGCGCGGGCGAGGCAGGGAGGCCCGCAACAGGATGAAGAACACCATGAAACAGGCGGTCTTCAGGGCAAACCAGATGAAGGGGGGCAGCCAGGGACCATGCCAACCACCGAAGAAGAGGGTCACGATGAGCGAAGAGACCAGCACGATGCCGATATATTCGCCCACGAAGAACAGACCCCACTTCATCCCCGCATATTCGATGTGATAGCCATCGGCAAGCTCCTGCTCGGCTTCCGGCTGATCGAACGGGTGACGGTGGGTGACGGCGACACCGGCAAACAGGAAGGTGACAAAGCCCAAAATCTGGGGCACCACGTTCCACAAATCTGCCTGTGCCTCGACGATATCCCGCAGGTTGAAGCTGCCGGTCTGGATCACTATCCCCATCAGGGAGAGGCCGAGAAACACCTCGTAGGAGAGGGTCTGGGCCGAGGCGCGCAAGCTGCCGAGCAGGGAGTATTTGTTGTTGCTCGACCAACCGGCGAACAGCACTGCATAGACCGCCAGCCCTGCGATGGCCAGGATGTAGAGCAGCCCCACGTTGAGATCCGCCACGCCCCAGGTAGGGGTGATGGGCACCACCGCAAACGCCAGAATAAAGGCGGTGAAGGCGATGATGGGGGCCAGGATAAAGATCCTGCGATCGGCGAACGGCGGGATCCAGTCCTCCTTGAAGAACATCTTGATCATATCGGCCGCCAGCTGGAGCAGGCCGAACGGCCCCACCCGGTTGGGGCCGTAGCGATCCTGCCACAGGGCCAGCAGACGGCGCTCGATGAAGCTCATGAAGGCGCCAGCCCCCACGATCCCCACCAGCACAATCAGTGCCTTGCCCACCTCCAGCAACAGATCGATCAGCGACTCGCTCATGCGATCACCTCCTGCAGGTTAGTGATTGAGGCTTGTTGCAGCGCTGTCGGCAGGCCGTTCACCCCAAGGGGGAGCCCCACCAGACCGGTACTCAGCAGATCGCTCAGCCGCAGACGCAACTGCCAGTGGCTCCCGCCCCAGGAGAAGGAGACCTGACTGCCCTCATTGAGGGACAGACGCTGCGCATCCTGGGGGTTGAGCACCAGCTCGGGCTCGTTCATCCGGGTCTGGATGACCGGGCTGCGGGCGGAGAGCTCCTCGCCACCAAACAACTGGGCATAATTGACGACTTGCAGTGCATCCTCTGCCTTGAAGGGGGAGGGGATGGTGGCAAACCAGCCAAGGGTATCTTCGCTTGCTTCCAGCAGACGGCGACCCGGATCACCGGCGCGCAGTTTGCCACCCACTTCATCCTGGAACTTGTTCCAGGCGGAGGGGGAGTTCCAGCCCGGCGCCCAGGCAAAGGGCACTTGCGGCATGTTCTGGCGGGCACCGGCATACCCTTCCATGGAGAAGTTGAAAGGGGAATCGGGATCTTGCGCTACCCGCGGTTCGCTGACGTTCTGATCTGCCAGCATGGAGGTGCGACCGCTGTAGCGGTGCGGTTCACGAGCCAGACGCATGCCGCGGATGCGCAAGCCTGCGTTGGGGGCAGCTTCCAGCATGGTGGCCAGCATCGGATTGCTGGTGGCGCAGTCATGGTTGATCTGATCGAAGTTCTGCCAGCGCAGAGATGTGTGCTCAAGAGCGCCTTGCAGCGCCGCCAGCCAGCGCCACCCTTCACGCACCTGAATATCGGCGTTGTAGAAGGCTGGGGCATAGACCTGGAAGAAGCGCTGGGCGCGACCCTCCATGTTCACCAGGGTGCCGTCGGCTTCGGCAAAGCTGGCGGCCGGCAGGATCAGATCTGCCTTTTGTGCAGTCCGGGTATCCTGATGATCGATGACCAGCAGGTGCTGCAGGCGTGCCAGCACTGCATCCACACGGTTGCGCGGTGCGCGGCGGTAGAGATCGTTCTCCAGGGTGACCAGTGCCAACCCCTCTTCGGACTCGATACGCGCAAGGGCGGCTTCGAGCGACTTGTCTGACAAGGTTTGAGCGCCCAGCATGGCCAGACCCAGCGAGTTGGCCTCCTGGCCAACCAGCGCGATGCTGGCTTCCAGACCTCGGCCTTTCAGGGCGCGGGCAATGTTGCTAGCCGCCTCAAGCAACGCCACATCGCGGGCAGTGGAGCCTGCAATGATGAGCGGCTTCCTGGCGTTGCCCAGCAGCTCGGCCCAGCGTGCAGCCTGAGCCTGCTGCTCGGCAGAGAGGTCGGCGATAGCTGGCGCCGCATTGTCGAGCAGGTTGGCGATGGCAAAGCCAAGGCGCGCCTGATCGGCGTAGGGAGCGTGCAGTTTGTCGGCCGCTACGTCATCGAGACGGGTGTTGTCGAGGCTGGTGATGAGCAGCGGATAGCGCTCGTTCTGGCCCAGGGTCTGAACGGCGGCGACTTGCCACAGATCCACCTTCATCTTGCGGGCCAGCTCGCGGGCCTTGCCTTTGACAGCCTGACGCAGCGCCAACGCGATACGGGCTGCGCTCATGGTGACATCTTCGCCGAGCAGCAGAATGGCGTCGGCCTCTTCCATGTCCCGCAGGCTCGGAGTCGGCACGCCGCCCTGTTGCAGGATCTGCAGCATCTTCAGCTGACAGGCCCACTCGGCCTGCTCGACGCCAGCGTAGAAGTTGTCTGCACCCACCAGCTCGCGCAGGGCAAAGTTGCTCTCCAGCGAGGCGCGGGGCGAGCCGATGCCGATGAGGTCGCGGGCCGTGCGCAGGGCATCGGCGGCTCGGTTGAGGGCGCCATCGACTGTGATGGTCAGCTGGTCGTTGCCATCTTTGAGCAGCGGTTGGCGCGGACGGTCGGCCAGATTGACGTAGCCATAGCCAAAGCGGCCACGGTCACAAAGGAAGTAGTGGTTGACGCTGCCGTGGAAGCGGTTTTCGATGCGGCGCAGCTCGCCATAACGCTCGCCCGGACTGATGTTGCAGCCCACGGAGCATTGCTGGCAGATGCTGGGGGCAAATTGCATGTCCCACTTGCGGTTGTAACGTTCGGAGTGGGTCTTGTCTGTGAAGACACCGGTGGGGCAGACCTCCACCAGGTTGCCAGAAAATTCACTCTCCAGGGTGCCATCCTCGACCCGCCCGAAATAGACGTTGTCGTGGGCACCATAGACCCCGAGATCCTCGCCACCGGCATAATCCTTGTAGTAACGGACGCAGCGGTAGCAGGCGATGCAGCGGTTCATCTCGTGACCGATGAAGGGGCCCAGCTCCTGATTCTGGTGGGTGCGTTTGGTGAAACGGTAGCGACGGCTGTTGTGGCCTGTCATCACCGTCATGTCCTGCAGGTGGCAGGCGCCGCCCTCTTCACACACCGGGCAGTCGTGGGGGTGGTTGGTCATCAGCCACTCCACCACGCTCTTGCGAAATTCTTTAGCCTCTTCATCCTCAATGGCGATGTAGCTGCCATCGGTGGCCGGGGTCATGCAGGACATGACCAGACGGCCGCGCTTGTCATCGGCATTCTGATACTGTTTCACCGCACACTGGCGGCAGGCGCCAACGCTACCCAGCGCCGGATGCCAGCAGAAATAGGGGACGTCCAGACCCAGCGACAGACAGGCTTGCAGCAGGTTATCTGCTCCGTCTACCTCGTACTCTTTGCCGTCTACATAAATGGTTGCCATACAACTTCCCTGAAACCTGTTTTGTGAAATCTGTGGTGTCGTTACCAGCGCTCGCCCAGCAGATTGGGCTGGATCCCTTTGACCGGCTTGCGGTTATCACCGCTGCCTTTGATCCCGGCCTCGAATTCGGAGCGGAAATATTTGATGGCGCTGGCCAGCGGCTCGACGGCGCCCGGTGCGTGGGCGCAGAAGGTCTTGCCTGGGCCAAGGAAACCGCAGAGTTGTTCCAGAGTCGCCAGATCGCCGGATTGCCCTTCGCCACGTTCCAGTGCCCGCAGCAGCTTGACGCTCCAGGGCAGGCCATCGCGACAGGGCGTGCACCAGCCACACGACTCGCGGGCGAAGAACTCCTCCATGTTGCGCAGCAGACTCACCATGCTGATGGAGTCATCCACCGCCATGGCGAGGCCAGTCCCCATCCGGGTGCCGACCTTGCCGATACCGGCGGTATACATCTGGGCATCGAGGTGCTCCGGCAGCAGGAAGCCGGTTCCCGCGCCGCCCGGTTGCCACGCTTTCAGGCGATAGCCGCTCTTCATCCCGCCGGCGTAATTTTCAAACAGCTCGCGGGCGGTGATGCCAAAGGGCAGCTCCCAGACCCCGGGGTTGTTCACCTTGCCGGAGAAGCCCATCAGCTTGGTGCCGTGATCTTCCGAGCCCGGCAGCGCCAGCCCGTGATACCAGGCGACTCCGTTGCCGATAATGGCGGGGACGTTGCAGAGGGTTTCGACGTTGTTGACGCAGGTGGGTTTGCCCCAGACGCCGGAGACGGCGGGGAAGGGGGGTTTGGCGCGCGGGTTGGCACGGCGCCCTTCCAGCGAATTGATCAACGCCGTCTCTTCACCACAGATGTAGCGGCCGGCGCCGGTGTGGACGAACAGCTCGAAATCAAAACCGGAGCCCAGAATGTTCTTGCCCAGTAGACCGGCGGCCTTGGCCTCTTCCACCGCACGGCGCAGGTGGATGGCGGCATCAACGTATTCGCCGCGCAGGAAGATATAGCCACGATAGGCCTTGAGCGCCCGGGCACTGATGATCATCCCCTCGATCAGCAGATGGGGCAGTTGCTCCATCAGCAGGCGATCTTTCCAGGTGTTGGGCTCCATCTCGTCGGCGTTGCAGAGCAGGTAGCGGATGTTCATGCTCTCATCTTTGGGCATCAGCCCCCACTTCACGCCAGTGGGGAAGCCCGCGCCGCCACGCCCCTTGAGGCCGGCATCCTTGACGGTGCTGACAATCTCGTCCGGGCTCATCTGGCCGAGCGCCTTGCGGGCGGCGTCATACCCCTGTTTGGCCTGATACTCCTCCAGCCATACCGGCTGGCCGTCATCCCGCAGCCGCCAGGTGAGCGGGTGGGTCTCGGCGGTGCGGGCCGTGCGGTTGGCGGTGCCAAGAGAGGCGAGGATCTTGTTCTGCGGCAGGCTCATGGGTAAGCCTCCAGCGTTTTCAGCAAGGTCACCGGATCGAGGCCGCCATAGGTGTCGTCATCGATCATGATCGCTGGCCCCTTGTCGCAGTTGCCAAGGCAGCAGACCGGCAGCAGGGTGAAGCGGCCATCCGGGGTGGTTTGACCGGGGCTGAGGTTCATCACCTCCTTGAGACCGGCCAGCAGATCTTCATGGCCATTGATGTAGCAGACCATGCTGTCGCAGACGCGGATGATGTGACGGCCTACCGGCTGGCGGAAAATCTGGCTATAGAAGGTGGCAACCCCCTCCACGTCGCTGGCGGGAATGCCGAGCTCGGCCGCGATGGCGTGAATGGCGCCGTCGGGTACCCAGCCTCTGGCCTGCTGCACGATCTTGAGCGCTTCGATGCTGGCGGCGCGGGGATCTTCGTAGTGGTGTTTCTCGTGTTCGATGGCATCACGTTCAGCCTGGCTCAGAACGAAGTCGTCCTGTTTGCTGCTGCATGCCCCTTGCCCCTGTGGGGTCTGATTATTGTGACACTGACATTGCTGGCTCATGACTTGACCTTTGGTGGCTTGTCCTTTTACTGCTCGTCCGGCGATCCCAATTCCCGGCCATGGCCGGGAGGGCGGATCACTTAACGGTCCACATCCGACATAACAAAATCGATACTGCCCAGATAGACGATGAGGTCCGACACCATGCTGCCCTTGATCACCGAGGGGATCTGCTGCAGGTGAGCAAAGCTCGGGGTGCGGATCCGGGTCCGGTAGCTCATGGTGGAGCCGTCACTGGTCAGGTAGTAACTGTTGACCCCCTTGGTCGCCTCAATCATCTGGAACGACTCGGCAGCGGGCATCACCGGGCCCCACGACACTTGCAGGAAGTGGTTGATCAGGGTCTCGATGTGCTGCAGGGTGCGCTCTTTGGGCGGCGGGGTGGTGAGGGGATGATCCGCCTTGAACGGCCCCTCCGGCATGTTCTTCATGCACTGTTCGATGATCGACATGCTCTGGCGGATCTCCTCGATCCGCACGGTGGCTCTGTCGTAGGCATCGCCATTGCTGCCGACCGGCACTTCAAAGTCGAACTGATCGTAACCGGAGTAGGGGCGCCACTTGCGTATGTCGAAGTTGAGGCCGGTGGCGCGCAATCCGGCCCCCGTGGTGCCCCAGGACAACGCCTGCTCGGTGGTGTAGGCAGAGACGCCTATGGTGCGACCGCGCAGAATGCTGTTGCGCATCGCCGCTTTTTCGTAATCCATCAGACGTTTGGGCAACCAGCTCAACAGGTTGTCCTGCACCAGCCGCTGCCATCCCTTCGGCAAGTCGTGGGCCACACCGCCGATACGGAACCAGGCCGGGTGCATACGGGCACCGGTGATCGCCTCGATGATGGTGTAGATCTTCTGCCGGTCGGTGAAGGTGAAGAAGACCGGGGTCATGGCCCCCACGTCCTGGATATAGGTACCGAGGAACAAGAGGTGGCTCTGGATGCGGAACAGCTCCGCCATCATCACCCGGATCATGTCGACTCGCTGCGGCACCTTGATGCCGGCCAGCTTCTCGACCGCCAGCACATAGGGGAGGTTGTTCATCACCCCGCCCAGATACTCGACACGGTCGGTATAGGGAATGTAGCTGTGCCAGGATTGGCGCTCGCCCATCTTCTCGGCACCGCGATGGTGGTAGCCGATGTCGGGCACGCAGTTGCGGATCTCCTCGCCATCGAGCTGCAACACCAACCGGAAGGCGCCGTGGGCCGAGGGGTGGTTGGGGCCGAGGTTGAGGAACATGTAGTCCTCATTCTCGTTGCCGCGGGCCAGCCCCCACTCTTCCGGTTTGAACAGCAGGTTCTCCTGCTCCATGTCCTGTTTGGCGGCATCGAGCATGAAGGGATCGAATTCGGTAGCGCGCGCCGGGTAATCTTTGCGCAGCGGGTGACCCTGCCAGCTCTTGGGCATCATGATGCGGGTCAGATGGGGATGGCCATCGAAGGTGATGCCCATCAGATCCCACACTTCCCGCTCGTACCAGTTGGCATTGGGGAAGTGGTTGGTGATGGTGGGCAGATGCAGGTCACTTTCGGCCAGCGCCACTTTCAACATCACATCGGCGTTACGGTCGATGGAGATGAGGTGATAGAAGACAGTGAAATCGCTCTGGGGCAGACCGTCGCGATGGCTGCGCAGCCGCTCATCGGTGGCGCTGAGATCAAACAGCATCACAAACGGGGAGGGCACCTTGCGCAAAAAGTCCATCACATCCTGCAGCAGTTCGCGGGGGAGCCAGACCACCGGCACGCCGGTGCGTGTGGTCTGCACGGTGAAGTGCTCGGCCCCGAAGTGGGCAAACAGTTCGCCAATGACTTTGGCATCCTTGTGGTCGCTGGGCTGCCACTGGGCCATGGCGTAATTGCTGGGAAAATCACGAGTCAGTTTCATGGTCAGATCTCATCCGGCGTGCGCAGGTTGGTCACATTGATCCGTTCGCCGCGCTTGCGCTCTTTTTCGGCCTGCATCTGGGGACGGTAGATCCCCTGATCGCCCACTACCCAGGAGAGGGGGCGGCGCTCTTTGCCGATGGAGTCCTGCAGCAGCATCAGGGCTTGTAAAAAGGCTTCGGGACGGGGCGGGCAACCCGGAATGTAGACGTCGACCGGCAGGAACTTGTCCACCCCCTGCACCACGGAATAGATGTCATACATGCCGCCGGAGTTGGCGCAGGCCCCCATGGAGATCACCCACTTGGGTTCGAGCAGCTGTTCATACAGGCGCTGGATGACTGGCGCCATCTTGATGAAGGGGGTCCCTGCAATCACCATGAAGTCGGCCTGACGGGGCGAGGCACGGATAACTTCGGCGCCGAAGCGGGCCACATCGTGGGGGGAGGTGAAGGCGGTACACATCTCCACGTAGCAGCAGGAGATGCCGAAGTTGTAAGGCCAGAGGGAGTTTTTGCGGCCCCAGTTGACTGTGTCTTGCAGCACCTCCTCGAGACGGCCCATCATGATGCCGCGCGTCGCTTCTTGCGCCAGTGGGTCATCGACGGTCTGGCGCTGCTCCTGGGGGTAGCGCTCAACGGGTGCATCCGGGTCAATCCGGGTCAGGGTGTACTTCATGGTGCAACCTCAAGGAAAGGGTCTGTGGTTCAATCACTGTTTTTGTTGTTCAGCTGCGGTTTGCGCGGTGACCAGTCCAGTGCGCCGATGCGCCAGAGGTAGATCAGGCCGATAAGCAGCAGTCCGATGAAAATGGTGGCTTCAATAAAGCCGACCCAGCCGCTCTCCCGCACGGAGACAGACCAGGCAAACAGGTAGAGCGCCTCAACGTCGAAGATGACGAAGAACATGGCGACCAGATAGAACTTGGCGGAAAAACGCAGGCGGGCACTGCCGACTGAGTCGACACCAGATTCAAATGGCTTGTTCTTGGTGCGGCCGTAGGCGCGACCTCCCAGCAGGGCGGCGAGACCTATCATCAGCAGACAGATGGTGATGGCTCCGATGACATAAATGGCAAAAGCCCAATGTTGAGCAGAAATATCAGCAAACATAGAGGTTTTTCCTAACCAAATTAATCAAGCGACTTAACAATAATGTTACGCATTATGACACTTTCGCACTGATTTACATGTCATTTTTACGGGTTAATTATTAATCGGTTAACCGGTAATTAAATTTTGTTAAGAAGCGCACTTTTTTGTTGGTCATGGTGGGCGATAAAGGTCTGGAAAGCGTAGTGGTCCAACTAAATCCGGACACTTGGTTAGGCCGTTCTTCGGCTTTTGCTGGTGGCATCCCGTCATTGTGGCAATGTGGACGCCGCCAGTTGTAGTAATCCATTAGGTAATAACTGA